>CAYTDF010000523.1:0-4208 GCA_964436365.1 uncultured bacterium
TTCGAGTTCGATTCGGGGCTCAGCCAACTCGGAATGATCGCTGACGAAAATCTCCCGTCGCGTTCGATCAACTTCAACTACGATACGCTGTCGGAATCGCAGTTCTCCTTCGTGATGAATCTGATCGACACGTTGGAGACGAGCAATGTCTTGTCGGCGCCGCGCGTGACGACCATTCCGAACTTGTCAAACCCAGCGATTATCTTTGTCGGTCGGCAGGAACCCTACATCTCCGACGTGACCTTGGATGACGGTGGTGACGACGACCCGACGAACAACCGTGTGACCTACGATTTCGACCGGGCTCAGGTGGGTATCAAACTGGCATTTCTGCCTTTCATCTTGAACGATAACCACATCTACCTCGAGGTTTTCCCGATGATTACGGACATCATCGGTCGTATTCCGGTTCAGTTGGACGATTCGGGCGGTGGCGGTGCGAGTGGATTCGACCCGGCCGCGGTCGCCGGGCTGGGCGAGCCCGTCTTCTCACAGAAGGGTGTCAACAGTACGGTGCGTATCCGCAACAGCGAGACGTTGGTGATCGGTGGATTGATCGCGGATAGCGTCCAGGAACAGCGAAACGACGTCCCGCTTCTTTCGAAGATCCCGTTCTTGGGTTCACTCTTTAGCGACGTCAGCTACAGCGTCAGCAAGGAATCCACGATGATCTTTGTGACCATCCGGATCATCGAGCCTGATACATACTAGACGGACGTCTATTTGACCGTAATCGGGGGTTGAACCACGAAGGTTCAACCCCCGTTATTTTTCCGAAGTTCCCGAAACAAGCGAAAAACGCTTGCGATTTCCCCCGGAAGAGGTTAGAATTCAATTGAATGGGGGGAGAACTCAGACCGTTACTCCTTCCGTTTTCCAGCAGGGGTCATAACCGCTTGGAAAATTCCGTGAGACCTCTCCCCATCGCTAAGAACCTAGAGTTTCTCCCAGAAGTTGCTTCTACCCGTCGACGCTCTTGACGTCCGAACCGTGTGACGTTCGACGCGCGCCTGTGGGAGGGACTTCCGAGAAGCGATCCACCCCCTGAACGTCTGCCCGCAGCGCCGCTTGATTTCCTCCCCTGCCACGATCGGAAATGAGCCCCGCAGCCTGGCAGAGAAGTCCGGCGGAGAGGAGCGAGCGTCGCAAATGACGGCGCTTTCCGACACCCGCTTAGAGGTATTTCCACCCACCGATTGCAGGGTATCGTTCATCTGGAATGTGGTTGAAGCGCCTCCAGAGCCTTGGCGTATCCCGTTGGGACTCTGGTTCGAGCGGCGCACTCAGTGGTGTTTGAACGGCCACTCACTGTAAGCTCGCCACGTACCTATTATGGCCGCCGTTCCGCTCACAGGCTGGTGTATAAGATAAGGCCGAGCACGGCAAATGAACCGATCAGAGACGTCTTACCCGGCTGATCGGAAATCCTTCAGAATCCTCGGTGCACGCCGTTTTGGATTGAGAGAACGCTCCAAGTCTGGGGATGTCGATTCCGAGCAAACAAATGGTTATAGGCACACTTATTCTGGTTGACGGTAACTCGTATCTGTTTCGAGCCTTTCACGCTATCAAGGAAATGACACGCTCGGATGGACGCCCGACAGGCGCTGTCTTCGGCTTTCTGGCTTCCTTGGACTTGATCGAAAGGACCGTTCCCGATTCGACCCTGGTCAGTGTTTTCGACACGCCCGAGGCGACATTCCGCTCGGAAATCGACGCCGCCTATAAAGCCAATCGCGAGCCGTGCCCGGTGGAACTCCAAGAGCAGTTCCCCATTGTCAAAGAGGTTCTCGACGCCCTGGGCATTCCTCGTTTCGAGCAACCCGGATTCGAGGCCGACGATGTGATTGGAACCATCGGCCGCTGGTGGGAAGAGCGTGGAGGGACGGTGACGATTGCCAGCGGGGATAAGGACCTCCTCCAACTGGTCACAGAGAAGGTCTCGGTTCTGCGGACACACCTTAGCCGAACCAAGACCTACGACCCATCGGCCGTCGAGGAAAAATACCAGGTGCGGCCCGAGTGTCTTGCCGATGTATTGGCTCTGATGGGGGACAGCGTGGACAACATTCCCGGTGTCCCCGGAATCGGAGAGAAGACGGCTGGTAGCTTGGTGGCGGAGTTCGCCAATCTGGAAGGTATCTACGAGAGAATCGAAGACGTAAAGGGGCCGAAACGGCGCGCCTCACTTAAGGAACACCGTGAGCGGGTCTTCCAATCCCGTCTCTTGGCTACGATTCGAACAGATGTCTCCCTCGATTTGTCCGAGGAGACTCTGTCGCGACGTTCCCCCGACGCCGCGGCGCTCTACAAACTCTTCTCAGAACTGGAATTTCGTAATCGGGCCGCCTATTGGAAGAAATCGGCCGGCGTCGACGAGACGCCGACAAACTACGAGGCGATCGCTTCGCTGGAGCGGCTGCGGGATGTTGTCAACGACCTCGATCCTCATGCGGTCCTTGCATTCGATACCGAGACGACGTCCTTGGATACACAGCGAGCGGAACTTGTTGGGATTTCCTTCAGCCAGAAGAGCGGCGAAGGTTATTATGTCCCCGTCGGTCATACGGGCATGAACAATCTCGACCAAGAGGCTGTCCTCGAGACGTTGCGGCCGTGGCTCGAAGACCCCGATCGGCGTCTCGTGGCCCACAACCTCAAGTACGACGCTCACATTCTCGCTCGCTATGGAGTCGAGGTCACCGGTTCGGACGATACCCTGCTGATGTCGCAACTCGCCGACCCGGACATCGGCTCGCATGGCCTTAAAGATTTGGCCCTACGCCTTTTGCAGATGCCAATGACCGAGTACGGTGAGGTTGCCGGTCGTGGAAAGGCCGCGAAGACTTTCGATCTGCTCGACGCGGCGGACGTGTTCGAGTACGCGGCGGCCGACGCCGACGCTACCCTGCGCTTGCACCAATATTACCGGCCGCGCCTAAGCGAACGCGGCGTTGAGGAACTGTACGAGACCATCGAACTGCCCTTGGTCTCGGTCCTGCGGCGTATGGAGGCGTTTGGGGTTCTCGTGGACCGAGACGCTCTGGCCCGTCAGTCTGAGGAACTCTCACACGAAATCGACGAACTGGAATCGGTCATCCACGAGGAAGCGGGACGGGAGTTCAATGTAAACTCGCCGGCTCAACTCGCGACGGTGTTGTTCGACGAAATGGGTGTCGAGCCGCCCGGGCGCAAGCGTACGACTCGTGCCGACGTGCTCGAACGGCTGGCCGCGCGTGGCGTTTCGATCTGCCGCTCTATTCTCAAGTACCGGCAGTGCGCGAAGCTCAAATCGACCTATGTGGACGCGCTGCCCGGCTTGATCTCCCCTGTCGACGAGCGCGTGCACACGTCCTACCACCAGGCGAGTGTCAATACGGGACGGCTTTCGTCCTCCAATCCCAATCTGCAGAACATTCCGGTGCGCTCAGCGATGGGCAAACGGGTCCGGTCGGCTTTCATTGCCCCGGAAGGGAAATGCCTGCTCTCGGCGGATTACTCGCAAATCGAACTCCGCATTCTTGGAGTCTTGTCGAAGGATCCGGGATTGTTGGACGCGTTCGAGCGGGGTGAAGACATTCATACGCAAACCGCGACGCAGATTTTCGGTGTACTTCCACTGGAAGTGGACGACGCCATGCGGAGCAAGGCGAAAGCCGTGAATTTCGGACTGAACTACGGCATGACGGCGCACGGATTAGCCGAACGTCTGAAGATCAGCCGTGTGGAAGCCCAGGACTATATCGACGCTTTTTTCACGAATTTCCCCAACGTCCGTGCGTATTTGGACAGTGTGGTCGAGGAGGGGCGAGAGGCCGGTTTCGTACGTACCATCCTCAGACGGCGTGTGCCCACTCGCGGGCTCGGAGACCAGAACCGTATGCGACGAGAGGCCGCCAGACGCGCGGCAATTAACGCACCGGTTCAGGGGTCCGCGGCGGATCTGATGAAAATCGCCATGGTCCGCGTGGATGAATGGATTCAGGCCGAACATCCCCCGGTCGTGCCGATCATGACCGTACACGACGAACTCCTGTTCGAGGTCGAAAAGGGCGCGGAGATGCAGATGGCCAGCGAGATCAGGAAACGAATGGAAAGCGCACTCGACCTGGGGATTCCAACCCCTGTGGATGTCAGTACGGGCAGTAACTGGTCGGAACTGTGAGAGTGCGTCCCTACGGGGTTTGCGATGGAGGGCCGGTGCAAAT
>CAYTDF010000524.1:0-4205 GCA_964436365.1 uncultured bacterium
CCGGAAGCACGACGATCACCTCCCTTCGAATTTGCGCGCCAAACTATCGCGCGGAATGTCTGTTTTTCCTGTACACAAAAAAAACGGCCTCGCCCCTGATGTCCAGGGGCGAGGCCGTAGAAGTCTCGCGGTACCACCCTGATTCACTTCGAAGATACACAACGCGGGCGGTCCCACATTCCGCAACTCCAAAGCCTTCATTCGTCGCTGTAACGGGCGCTCCCGGCTCACCTTACGCAACGCACCTTGAGGAAGGTGCGCCTTCAGGAAAACGGCTCAGAGGCGAGTTCGGCGATTTGAGGGTTCGGCTTGCACCAGCCGCCGACTCTCTCGATCCCCAGGGACCGCCTACTACTCCTCGTCGTTGCCTTGTCTTGCTTTAGTCTTTTATTGTAACCCAAGATTCATTGTGCGCAACGGCTCCCAACGATTCTTCCCAAGACGATCCGGCACGATCTTGGTACGGTGACGGCAAGCGAACCGGAAAGGAACAGAGATGTCGGATCAACGAATTGAAGCGCTGGAATCGTTCGTGCAGGGCGACCCGGACGATAAAGAAGCACGCTATATGCTCGGCCTCGAATACCGCAAAGCGGGACGACACGATGAGGCTCTAGCGGCACTTTGTGCAGTCATAGAGCGGTTTCCCGACTACTTTTCCGCATACAACATGGGCGCGCAGTTGCTCATCGAATTGAGTCGGCGCGAGGAAGCCCGGGAGATGCTCCAGAAGGGCGCGGAGGTTGCCCAAAAGGCGGGAGATAACCATGCGCGCGACCAAATGCGCGATCTTCTGCTAGCGCTTGGAGAGTAGGTTTTCGGATCGATTCGGGCGAGACCGTTAGGCGTCAGCCAGTGGTCTTGTCGATCCGTTGGATGGCCCATTCGGCGTGCTGACGGACGGTTTCACTGGGGTGGCGGGTGAGTGGCCGCAGTTTCGGGAGTAAGGAGGTGTCGCCGCTATTTCCTGCAACAATGCAGGAATTGCGTAGCAAACCTTCCAGTTTTGCCCGGCGGACGGGGCTACTTTGCGTGAATTTCTGGAAGCTTTCCGCATTAAACTGCAACAACTGGGTCAATTTGGGGCCGAACCAGATTTTGCGTGGCTCGAACGGCGACGGCGACTTGGATTTCTGGTGTCGATTCCAGGGGCAGACCTCGAGACAGATGTCGCAGCCGAAGATCGCGTCACCTATTTCTGGGCGCAGAGTTTCGGGGATTTCGCCACGATGTTCGATGGTGAGGTAGGAGACGCAGCGGCGAGCATCGAGGATGTACGGGGCGGGGAAGGCCTGGGTGGGGCAGGCTTCGAGACAGGCCGTACACGTGCCGCATCGGTCGGGTGCCGGAGTGTCGGGTTGGAGCGCGAGCGACGTCAATACGACACCTAGAAAAAGCCAGGAGCCGTACTCTTCGCTCACGAGGTTGCCGTGCTTGCCGATCCACCCCAGGCCCGCTTGTGCGGCCAGGTCCCGTTCGAGGACCGGCCCGGTGTCGACGTAATAACGTGTAGCGGTCTCCCAGCCTCCGAGTTCGGTTAGGACGGCGCAGAGCCGCTTGAGTTTCTTCTCGAAGACGCGGTGATAATTATCCCCCCAAGCGTACCGGGAGACCTTGGCTCTCGGTGGGCCGTCGGTGTGTGACGGTGGATCGACGGTCCGGTAGTTCATGCCGACGACAACGACGCTGGCGCAGTTGGGGAGAACCTGGCGTGGGTCTGCTCGGCGTTCCGGATCACGGGCCAACCAGCTCATCTCTCCGTGGTGGCCCGCCTCGAGCCAGCGAAGCAGTTCGCCCTTGTGTGCCGATTCCGCTGCGGGCGCGATCCCGGCCACGTCGAAACTGAGCGCCTTGGCGCGGCTTTTTATCTCTTCGCTGAGTTTATCCATATTTTTTCACAACGTGTACTTCGCATCTCGACAAAGGCTATTTCTGAGTAGGTGTTTTTGCGGGGCGTGGACCCACGGTCGAAAGGTCGAACGGCTTGAATCCCATCTTGATTGCCGGTGAGTTTGTGCGGAGACGGTAATCGTCAGCGGCGGGATTGACGAAGAGCGGATCGGCGATAGCGCTCTCTCTGTCGTGTCCCCGCGCCTTCCAAGCCTCGAAGCTGCCGTTGGCGAACTCGATCTCCGAAACGTTTGGATTCCAATAGAGATTCCGGTTTATCCGGAACTTGTCGTTCTTCCACGTGCCGCCAAGGAGATCGCCTTGGGTGTAGTAGACAATGTTCCCGACGAAATCGAAAGAGGTGTGCTCCTCGTCGCGGCTGCGTTTCAGTTGTGGATCGTCCGCGCAGGCGAAAATAGAGTTACGGATCGTGTTCTCTTTTCCGTAATGAATGTGGAACCCGCCGCTCTCCGCTCGATAGACGAGGTTATTTTCGACGAGCATGTGGGTGGTTCCCTCGTCGAGGTAGATGCCCCACCCGCCGAAGCCGTGGCAGTTGATGTCGTGGATCAAGTTATGGTGGAGACGTGAGCCTTCGGCTACACCCAGGGTGTAGATCGCGCCCATATCGCTGAGGACGTTCTGCCCGATTCGATAGATGTGATTGTAAGCGATCTCGTTTCCGCTGGCTTGCGTCGGCTTGTAGCCCCACGACCATCCCACGGAGACGCCGGTATAGAAGAAGTCGTGAATGTTGTTGTGAACGACTCGGTTGTGACCGCTGTTGCCGACCCAAACGCCGATGCCGCTGTGATAGATCCGCCCGCCTTCGCGGATGTCGTTATCGGAGACGGTTGTGCGTGTGCTTCCATGACCGACCTTTACGCCGCCCGCACCGAGGTCGCGGATGGTGCAGCGTACGATACGGTTGTTTACGCACTCCGGGCCGAGTTCGATGCCATAGGTTCCGACACTTTCAACCGTGCAGGCGACAATGCTGCAGTTCTTGGCTCGCTTGAGGTAGATCGCACCGGGGACATCCACGGCCGCTTGTCCCGATCCCGCTTTGTCGGCGGGGTACTCCCATTCGGCGTGGCGGAAGTGGAGGTTCCGGAAGTGCAGATTCTCGACCTTCTCGCCTTTATTCTCTCCGCCTTGGATGTCGATCAAGCGGTCCAACGCGGGCGCTTCGACGAGGGTGATATTTGGCGCTTCATCTTCGCGGGGGATGTAGAAGAGTCTTCCGGTTGGCCGGTCGAGATACCATTCTCCGGGTTTGTCGAGCGCCTCGAAAACGTTTTCGACGGTATAGCGTGCGAACTTTTTGCCCTTCCTGGTGTTTTCCAAACGGAAGGTGCTTTTCTTGGCGAATGTCACGAGATGCTTTTCCCCGTCGATTTCGGCAATCGGCATGCGGGTTTCGATCCAGCGGGTGAGGGCCACGATCTCAACATCTTGGAGGTTTTTCCATTGCTTGAGGTCGTCGCCAGCGAAGTAGGCGGACTGGACGCTGTTGTTCCATTTCGGGTTTTCCACGGTGTCGACCAGACCGGTGAACTCGTAGTAGCCCGTTTCGGGGAGCCGGGTGCGTGGCCTGCGTTCGCCATCTACGAAGAGTTCGCGAAACCACCATTTCCCATCATGCACGTCGGGGATGTCTGTGGACCAGACGGTTCGGCCGTGGAGCGTGCCGACAGTCCAACCGGAGAGGGTCCGCGCTCCGCTGATGATGGGGTACTCGTTTCTTGCGGCGCGGTAGACGGTTGGTGCCTTCTTAGCGCCGGAGTCTTCTGCTGTGAACCGAACGGTTTTTTGGAGTCGGTAGGTTCCCTCGCGGAGGAAGACGTTTACACCGTTCTTGGCTTTTCCTTCGGATTTGAGTTTCCTGATCGCGTCGCGCGCGCCCTCGATGGTGGCGAGCGGTTTGGCGCGTGTGCCTTTCCACGCGTCGTTGCCGATGGGCGAGACGTATAAGCGCACTCTTTTCTCCGGGGCGCAGAATCCGGGAGGGACGGCGATGGAGCCAGTGCATGCGAATAGGAGAAGTGCGGAAAGGAAGGTCTGGAAGTTCTTCATAGCTTACCTCGTATCGGACCGGCGCGAAGGCCGAAGGTGGTTTTGGTGTTCTTTTACGCAGTGCGCGTATCAGGATACAGCATTCGGGGGATCGCGGAGGGGGCACGAATGGGAGCGTGTAGAACACGAAGGGCACGAAAGCTGTCAGGCGGGGCTCTGTCTGTTTGCTTCTCACATTGTCCGGTTGTCCTTCTTGAACCACGAAGAACACGAAAAGGATCACGAAGGGCACGAAACGG
>CAYTDF010000525.1:0-4205 GCA_964436365.1 uncultured bacterium
CTCATCGTCTCGTGGGGGAGTGGCTCAGCACCGAGACTGAATTGAAAAACGATCCGATCCGCGTATTCCTCAAGCGCCGTCAAATAAAGTTCGTTGATGTACGAAGCATAGATGTTTCGCTCGCGGGGGGTCGCTTCGTGACGTCTATCGAGAGCGGCCTGCATCTGCGCTTCGGTCACAGGCTCGATATCCAAGTCAGTGGAAATATGCGTGGCTGTCGAAAGAACTCGTTCAAAGGGGATTGATTGAACGTAACTCGCCACAGCGGCATGCACATCTTCCAAGGAACGGATCGCTCGTTCGGTGCTCGGCCGCCGTCCCGTGCCGATGGGTGCTGGATTCTCCGGCGTCTTGCCCCAGCAGCGCTCCAACTCGTAAAGTGCAGTGTCGTATTCTCCCCATTGGCAGCGCGTAAAGAATGCCCACTCCAACGAATACTGTAAAATATCTCGATCGCAACCGTCCTCTCGACGCGCGTGCTCCGTCACCGCACGCTGGACATTCGCGCGAGCCAGGATTTCACGATGCCAGGCTCGGTCATCGGCACGTTCCCGAATCACGGCGTCCAGACGCTGCCAGTTTCCTTCCTCGACGAGCCGATCCCACCCATAGAGATCACGCAAGATTACGCGGACACCCCATGAAGTGCTTGTGTTTTGCACATGAGACAAGAAAGGGAGGGCTTCCCGAATTCGCAAATGCGCTTCCTTTGTTGTCGGCCAATTGGGAAACTGTGTAAGACGACTTCCCGTCGGGCAACCGGCCGCGTAAAGATCGCTGACCGCCATGTGATACAACAGAACATCATGCAAACCTCGTGCCCCGAGTTTGCCATCGACCAGATGCGTGTGCGCATCGAGAATGGGAATTTCAGTCAGCGCGTCACGAATTTGTTCGGCTTCTTTATCAGGTCTCATTTTCTTCTTCTATTCTGTGAATTTCTTGCCTTAGAGATTCATAGGAAGGGATACCCACAGCACCGCCGACATGCCGGATACAAGCCGCGGCGGCCCGACTTCCGATACTTGCCGACTGCCGATGATCGCATCCATGCACCAGTCCGGCAATGAATCCAGCGACAACAGCGTCCCCAGCGCCAGTCGTGTCGATGACCCGAGTCGCAGCGGAAGCCACCGCTTCTAGGCTCTCGCCGCAAGAGAGCAAACAACCGGCTTTCCCCATTTTCAGAATGACGTTCGGCACTCCGAGATCGTGCAAGACGGCGATGATTTCTTCCGGTTCTTTCTTTGGATAGATTTCGAGGAGATCGTGGTAGCTGGGGAGCAAGTAATCGGCGTACGGAACCATCGATTCAAACGTTTCCCGGTCGGGTCCCAGTCCCCAGCATTCATCCAGCAATGTAACCACACCATGCGCCTTCGCCTCCTGCAACAACTCAGCGCCTGGATGGCCATCCAGACGCGGCATCACCCACAGATCACTGTAAAGCAGGTAATCGGTATCGAACAATGCTTCGCGGTCAATATCGTCTATCGAAAAAGTTCGATTCGCACCGGGTGTGTGAATAAACGTGCGCTCACCGTCGGGATGGATTCCGACGAACGTGAACGGAGTTGAATCTTTCTTGGAGACTCGAATACCGCTCGTACTCACGCCTTGCGCTGTCAATTCGCTCAAGAGAAACGCGCCGTTGGGATCGTCTCCCACTTTTGAGAAAAGGCGAGCCGGAATGCCCATCTGACGCAAAGCGGAAGCCGTATTCGCAGCGCCACCGCCAGGAAGAAAGCGAATCGTGTCGGTGTTGACCTGAATGTGCCGTCCCGGGATGGGATAATGCGGGATTGGACCACTGAGCGCGTCTACAACCAGTACTCCTAAACAATGTACGGATTTCATAGGGATATCTCCCAACGCTCAGGCACATGTTGTGACAGAATCGGCGTGGATAGGATAGTGCTCACGGCAGAAGTCTCGTAGGGTCCAAAAACTCATTCAACTGTCAAAATCAGCACGGCTGTCATCTGACACCCGTCCTACGTAGATTCCCTCGGTATGTTGCCCACGCGCTAGCATGGGGCTGGCAAGGCGCTTTGGTTCGGAGAAGACACAACCCTTGCCTTGTCCACAGTAGCACGTCAAGTGCGCCGTCGCCGTCCTGATCGCCGACGATACAGTGCGTGATTTCATCGATCCCTTGTCTCGCATACTTCCACAGAAGGCGGCCCCTTTCGTCGAGAACATAGAGAACGTTATCCGATGACGCGAAGACAATATCCAGGTCGGCGTCGCCGTCCATATCGGCGAGCGAGACTGCGCCGTTGATCTTCCCCCCGGTGCCGAAAGACCACAGTTCCTCTCCCTGCGCCGTGAACGCGTGTACGGAGTGATTCTTCGACGCCATGACGATCTCGCGCGTGCCATTCCCATCCAGGTCCGCCATCGTCACATCGGGTTCGTTCCATCCACCGGCCTTCGGCTTGGGGGTCGGCGTCTTCCACAAAAGCTCACCTTCCGGCGAGAACGCCCACACCGTGCCCCCTGTCGTCCCGGCGACTACGGCTAAAGACGTACTAGATGTGTCGTTCACACGAAAAGTCCCGACGGCGGGCGAGCCCACATCTCCGTCGAACCGCTTCTTCCAGAGGGTGTTGCCATCCAGGTCCATGATCCACAAGTCGTCGTCGCGAGTGCCGCAAAGCATCTCGGGGACACTGTCGCCGGTCAGGTCGGCGAAGACTGGCGTGGCAAAGCTGCGCTTGGCTAGGAAACGTTCCCACACAAGGTCCCCCTTGGCGTTGAGTGTGTAGACAAATCCGGCATGGTCAGAAAAGGCGAGGCGCGCCTTTTCGCGATCTTCGGGAAAGGCAATCGCGACGCCCGTACGGACCTGCTGACGAGTAGCGAACCGCCACAACAAGTTCCCCGTAGCGTCAATGCAGCGCACAGAAGCGTCCTCCGACCCAATCACGAATTCAGGCCACCCGTCACCCATCAGATCGCAGCCAGCCACGTGGGAGAAAGTCCCTCCCCCGCCAGACTTGATTGGCGTCCCCAAATCCAATTGCCACAAGCACTCTCCTGTCGAAGAGAACGCCCCCACTTGGTGGTTCCCTGCCCCCGTGACAATCTCTGCAACACCGTCGCCGGTCAGGTCGAGAAACATCGGGCATGTCGTGTCGTGGGCAAGGTCGTCCGCCAGCCAGGCTTGGCGGTCTTCACCGCGGTAAGAGTAGATACCATCGAGTTGCCTGGCACGTACCGACAGCCGTCGCGCGTCACGATCTTCCTTGGTCGGAAGAGGCAGCCACTTGTGACCATCTTTCCGAACCACAGTGAATGTGCCAGGCAAAAAGCGACCGGCATACTCATCCATATAGGGGAATGAAAGCGTTACTTCGCCCTCGACCGTGTTCGCTCCACGGAGTTCGATGTAATCCGGAACGGTCGATTCGTCCGGCAACAAGCCTTTCTGATCGGGCCACCACCAGTAGCGCGCCAATGAGATCGTTGTCGTCGCGGGTGCGGATTCAGCGGAGACAGTAGCGCCCGTCATCTCCCCGCGCTCGGAATCGGCGAGAACCAGAAGATCTTCCTTGTACACGCGCACCTCTTTCCACGCGCTTTCTGCGGCGTTATGTGCGGGTGAGACGTCGGTGGCTTGGATTGCGACGGACAAGTAGAGGGGAGATTCATCCGGAGGCAATCGAAGATTCCCTGTGAACTCCGCCCCTTGTGGTTTCATATCGACCGGTGAGTAACCAAACCTGTCATCAACAAGAAAGCGCACAGCGGCGGAACGAATACCACTCTCGTCTTCGATCTTCGCCGAGACGGGAAGAACGCCGCGAGCGGGGACATCGTCTGGAATAGTAATCCAGTCGAACAACGGCTCCTCGTGGTCGGAGCCAACGCGGAAATAGCGCCACATAAGGGCAACTTGTCCGGAAGGTCCATCGGGCACGATGGTGAAGCGAATCACGTGTGAATCACGGAGCGGCTCCTCCGGGATTTCGAAGGACCACTGGCCACCTTCACCCATTTCGCCGTCGATCGTAACAGCGGGACCGTCGGGAAATCCTTCGGCGCGAAGACGGAGCCTCACTTCCCGATTGACGTCGTACCGGCACGACACACGAACGGGGAAGCTCTTCGGGAAGAAGCCTTTGTCCAGTGTGACGGCCAGTGGCCGCAAGCCTCGTTCCACTAACCCCAACCGGAAGTAGGCCCAGGCCAACATGCCGGGG
>CAYTDF010000526.1:0-4204 GCA_964436365.1 uncultured bacterium
CGCAGGTTCCACCTTAAACTCGCCGTTCCGTGGTCGAAGATTGGGGGTAGGCGCAGTGTTCCGGGCCCATCGCAAGACTTCCTTTCCAGTTTCCCTTCCATCGGGCACGAAGATGGCTCCCCGTCACGTTGCCCTGGAGACGTCCCTATGGATAGAATCTAGCACACCTCAGCACCGCGCGCGGATCCGACAAACGAGTTAGACTCTAGCGATGAACGAACAATCCTTGGACGACATAACCGGTTTCCGGGTCTGGCCCTGGACCGTAACCTTCCAGGATGCGCTGGCGCATATCCCCGAAGGAACGACGTGCGCGCGACTGCCCGTCGCCCCGCAGACCGATACGGCATCTCTCTTCGATCGGTTCGAACGGCAGCTGGCGGATCGGGGAAGCGTGTACGAGGCGCTCCAGTCGCAGGGGCCTCCGCACCGGTTCGACGATCTCTGTACGCTGACCGTCGACTACCCCCATCTCACCTGGTACGAGGACCTGTTGGGCTTCCCGGTCCGTGCGGAACTTCGCTTTGCGGCCGTGGCCCGGCCCGTGCTCAGCCAGGCGGCGATTCTACCCAAAACCGTCTTCGAGGGCTTCGAAGAGGAGGATATGCCCAAAGAATACAGGCAGAAAAAGACCAAGGAGTTTCTCGAAACCCTCTGCGGCCGCTATGAAACGATCTACGAGATTCTGAGCCAGAAATACGGCCGACCTCGCCGTAAAACGTACGGCGACCAGGAGCGCCGCTTTTGGGAATCGGTCTGGGAGCGCCCTTCGGGGCTAGTGCAGCTTCACCTCGGCGGCGCCTCCTGTCCCTACGACTTCTGGATATCCTACTGCCCCACCAAACAATCGATGATCGCGGACGAAAAAGCCCGCGAGGCGTTTCGGAAACTGTAGAGGGATCTTCAGATTGATTGTCCGGCTGGTAGCACATCCGTTATTCCCTTTCTCGCGCCCTTCGATACAAAATGCCGCCTGACGGCGTCATTTCACTCAGGAACACGGGAGGTGGTGTACCGGACTGTGTTATTGAGGATCACTTTGGAACTGGTGAACTGAGTGTCATGGGGAGCTCGCATAGGGCGGTTGGGGTTGCCCGGACGGGGCTGGCTCCGTACCCTCGGCGTTTCGGAGGCAATCATGGCGAAAGATACGATTACAGAACGATCCAAAGATTTCTCACAGTGGTACCTCGATGTGGTACTCGGCGCACAGCTGGCCGACTACGCCCCGGTTCGCGGGTGCATGGTGATTCGGCCGTGGGGTTACTCGATCTGGGAGAACATGCAGCGAGTGCTGGATTCGATGTTCAAGGAGACCGGGCACCAGAACGCCTACTTCCCCTTGATGATCCCGGAGAGTTTTCTGAAGAAGGAAGCCGAGCACGTGGAAGGCTTCGCGCCGGAATGCGCGGTGGTCACCCATGGCGGTGGGAAAGAACTGGAGGAGCCGTTGGTTCTGCGGCCGACGTCTGAAACCGTCATCTGGGATATGTATCGGCGCTGGATCAGTTCGCACCGCGACCTCCCCATCCTGATCAACCAGTGGGCCAACGTCGTTCGCTGGGAGATGCGTACCCGCCTTTTCCTGCGGACCACGGAGTTCCTGTGGCAGGAGGGGCACACCGCCCACGCCACGGAAAAAGAGGCCCGCGAAGAGACCATGCGCATGCTGGAGGTCTACAAGACCTTCGCCGAGGAGTGGATGGCCATGCCGGTGATCCCCGGCCGTAAGACGGAGAACGAAAAGTTCGCCGGAGCGCAGGAAACTTACTCCATCGAGGCCATGATGCAGGACGGTCGTGCGCTGCAAGCCGGGACCAGCCACCATCTGGGCCAGAACTTCGCCAAAGCCTTCGACGTCACCTTCCAAGACGAGGCCGGGGAACGGGAGCATGTCTGGGCCACCAGTTGGGGTGTCTCGACCAGGCTCATCGGTGGCCTGGTGATGACCCATAGCGATGACGACGGTCTGGTGTTGCCACCGAAACTGGCTCCCATGCACGTGGTGATCGTGCCCATCTGGCGTAGCGACGAGCAGAAGGCTCAGGTGCTGGAAGCCGCCGAAAAGATCGTCGGCGAATGGCGTCTGGCCAATCCGACCTGCCGTTTCCATGTTGACGACCGCGACAACTACAAGCCCGGTTACAAGTACAACGAGTGGGAAGTTCGCGGTGTTTGCCTGCGCGCTGAACTCGGGCCCAAAGACCTCGAAAAGCAACAGACGGTTCTCGTCCGGCGCGACAAGCGCGAGCGAAGCGACAAGATGTTCGTCCCGCTCAGCGAAGCGCCCACACGGATCGCGCACGAGCTCGTTGCCATGCAGAAAGACCTCTTCAACGCCGCCAAACAGCGTCAGGAAGAGCGGACCAGCGAAGTCAACGACTACGGCGAATTCAAAGAGCGCCTCTCGGAAAACGGCTTCTACAGCGTCCACTGGGATGGCACGACGGAGACCGAAAAGCGGCTCCAGGACGAGACCAAGGCCACAATCCGTTGCATTCCCTTTGACAACTCGCCCGAACAGGGCAAATGTATGATCACGGGCAACGAATCCAAGGGCCGGGTCATCGTCGCCAAATCCTACTAGGAGACCGGACCGTGGGTTCCGCCTGAGAGCGTCAGGAGGATCCTATGTTCCAATGTCCGAGCTGCAACGAGACACTCGTCCGCGCCAAGGGCGAAGTGGGTATCTGTTGGATCTGCCGCACTTGCGACGGCCGCGCCGTAAACCTTTCGGTTCTGCGCAAGGCCGTTGACAAGACCGCCATCGATCGGATATGGCGCGCGGTGGCGCAACAGGAAGGCAAGCCGGGATGCGGTTGCCCGAGTTGCGCGCGGCCCATGCAAGAGGTCCCGGCGGGCCCGAGTGAGTTCGCACCGCCGATCGACGTCTGCCGTAGCTGCCAGTTCGTCTGGTTCGATGCCAACGAATTCGACTCTCTCCCCGCCCGGCAGGATGAACCGGAACCCGACCAGAAGAAACAGGACGAACTGCCCCAGGCCGCCCGCGAGGCGATGGCCAAGATGCAGATGAAGTCCATCCAGGAGCGTGCGCGGTCGAGTGATTTCGGCGACGAAGCGCCCGCCGAGTCCTGGAAAACCGTCGCCGCGTTCTTCGGCGTGCCGGTCGAGTTCGATGCCAATCCGCTCTCCCGCGTGCCGTGGTTGACCTGGTCGCTGCTCGCGGTGATCGCCGGATTCAGTATCTCCGCGTTTTCCACGCTGGACACGGTCATCGTGCAGTACGGTCTGATTCCGGTCGAAGCGTGGCGTTCGGGGGGGGTGACCTTCCTGTCTAGTTTCTTCCTGCATGGCGGCTGGATCCATCTCATCTTCAACCTCTATTTCCTCTGGATTTTCGGCGACAACGTCGAAGATTACTTGGGCACATTCTGTTACGCGCAGCTGATCCTGTTTGCGACGTTGATGGGTGGAACCGTGCACGTTCTATTCGATCCCCGGCCCGAGATCGCCTGTGTCGGCGCGAGCGGAGGCATCTCCGGGATGGTTGTCTTCTACGCGCTGCAGTTCCCTAAAATTCGTTTGGGATTCCTGTGGCGATTCTGGTGGCATTTCTACTGGCTCAAGATCCCGGCGTCAGCCGCTGCGGTAGTTTGGCTTGCGACCCAAACCTACGGCGCGTGGAACCAGGTGCAAGGCTTCACCAACGTCTCCGCGCTGGCGCATCTCGGCGGCGCAGGCGTAGGATTTATTTATTGGTTGATTTGGAGGAATAAGTAAAACGGAGACAACATCATGTGCCAATATGTCTGTTCAGAATGCTTTGATGACGAGGACTTAAAAGCCTTAATCGAAGGAGCCTTAATCGAATCTGATGACGCAAGCAAGCATTGTGATTTTTGCCAACGGCAGGGCTCTGAGCTAATAGCTGCCCCCACAGAAATTGTGACAGATCGTATACAGGACTGCATTCGCCGTAGGTATGAGCTTGCTCTTGACTTTCTTTTCTATGATGGTCGAGAGGGTGGATGGCAAGGGGACCATTGGGATACGTATGATCTTCTGACGGGAAAAATCGGACTTGAGTTGCCAAATGATGATGATGGAGAGCTTCTCAATACACTCGTAGGCGCGATCGGTGATGACGAATGGTGCGATCCGGATTCTTATCGCCCGTCTGAACGAGAGGAACTGGAATTCAAATGGCAGTCATTCGTGTCACTAATCAAACACCGGACACGGC
>CAYTDF010000527.1:0-1314 GCA_964436365.1 uncultured bacterium
TTTGGGAACCGGGCTGTGATCCAATTGGAGCACGGAGGCAACAACGTTTCGGTTGAACACTATTCAGGTGTTGTCTATTGGTACGGTATCGATTCACCCGCGCTGATCCTAACGGACGAAGTGAATGTCTGTAGCAAAAACAGCATCGTCGCGCATAACTACAAATCACCTTCCGCACAAGATCCTTATACTCTTGTTTCGAGATACGAATTGGGGCCCGATACCCCGCGTGTCAAGAATAAGAAGTTGAGCGGAAAGACGTTCTTCTACGCGCATGAGGACCATGTGCGTATCATGAAAGGAACGTCTCAATTCTCAGTAGCACTGGACCCGGATAATTTGGGTGTCTTGATGCGGAGGAAATTCGACTATCTCTACCCAAACCAGATGGCGAAAGTGTGGGTGCGGGGCAATGGCTCCACAACTGGGTGGAACTACGTTGGAGAATGGTATTCCTCCGGCAGCAATACCTGCGTTTTCAGTTTTCCGAGTGGGGGGAACTTCTCAGAAGCGGAACTGAAACCAACGGAACACCATATCATCAC
Source organism: uncultured bacterium (assembly GCA_964436365.1). Lineage (GTDB taxonomy): Bacteria > Hinthialibacterota > Hinthialibacteria > Hinthialibacterales > CAYTDF01. Next base: position 546 of record CAYTDF010000527.1, read on the forward strand.
GAGTAACCGCCGCTGGCGTGAAGAGGAATTCTTGGTGCCCCGTCAGTATACTGAAGGCATCGACCAATTGGATGTACGAATTGAATACGTCCCTGTAACGAAAGAACTTTACCCGAACCAACCTTATCCGGCAGAACCCGCCTGGAGCGAATCCCGATATTGGTTCTACTGCTACAAGATGCCGAACATCGAATTATGAGATCACTCTGCGACGATCGAGGACCCTCCCGCCCTTCCAAAATCTCTGCCGGAGCGGTTGCTCCCGAGGCTCTGGGTACGTCTGTTGGGCGGGGAGGCGGGGTTGGCTAGGCTACTTGTATGGAAACGTTGTGGATGTGGTCTGCAGGTATTGCCTGGTCGACTTGGCGAGTGGCTGAAGAGTCGGCCCCGTATGTACTCCTGGGTTTTTTCATGGCGGGCCTGATCCGGGGCCTACTGCGGCCCGGAATGCTGACCAAACACCTCGGCCAAAATAACATGGGCTCCGTCATCAAAGCGGCACTCGTCGGAATTCCCATCCCACTCTGCTCCTGCGGAGTCACCGCCGCCGCCGGGGCGATCCACAAACAAGGCGCGAGCCGTGGAGCGACAACCGCGTTCCTGATCGCTACCCCCGAAACCGGCGTCGATAGTATCTCCATCACCTACGCGTTGCTGGATCCGGTGTTTACCGTGGTCCGTCCCATAGCGGCCTTTATCACCGCCGCCGCCGCCGGATTCGCGGAAGTTTTCTTCGACCGTCCAAAAGAAGAACCCGTTGCGGTGACGA
>CAYTDF010000527.1:1324-4196 GCA_964436365.1 uncultured bacterium
CCTCCTGCTGCGGCGTGTCCAACACGGAAGAGCCCACCGAGAGCTGTTGCTCCTCAAACAGCGTACCCGCCGAGGACTCCTCCTCGCTGGTGCGCCGCCTGCGCGAAGGTATCCGTTTCTCATTCGTCGACCTTCTGGCGGAAATCGGGCCGCTGCTGCTGCTGGGATTGCTGCTGGCGGGTGGGATCTCGTGGGCGATCCCCGACGATTTCTTCGAGCGGTTCCTGGGGAACGAGACGCTGTCGATGCTGGTGATGCTGGTGACAGGGATTCCACTGTATGTCTGCGCCACGGCTTCGACCCCCATCGCGGCGGCCCTGATCGCCAAGGGACTCTCGCCGGGCGCGGGATTGGTCTTCCTGCTGGCCGGCCCCGCGACCAACGCCGCCACCATCGCGGTTGTGGCGAAACTGCTGGGGAGACGGTCGGCGGTGATCTATGTGAGTTCGATCGCGGTCTGCTCGCTGGCGCTGGGCTTGGCGCTCAACTGGCTCTACGCGGCGAGCGGGGTCACGGTCAGCGCCATCGATCTGCACGAACACGGCTCCGGGCTATCCTGGCTTCCGGCGCTGTCGGTGTTCGCGCTCATCGTCTTGGTGGTTCGGTCCCGTAGGTTGACGCGTGCGGCGGCGCGCTTGGCCGCGAGGACTCCGTCCACTGGCACCTCGCCCGCTGTTGGCCCATCCACGGATGCTTCTCCCTCTGGAGGGCCGCAACTGGTTCAGATCGGTATGCCCAAAACGAAGGACCCGGATTGATCGTATCCCCCAAGAGACGTAGGCTCAACACGTCTTCCCTGGAGCAGTTTCCAGTGGACGATTCAAGTCGCCCTGAGGAAATTACAGAATGATTGTCCGTTTGCTGGCGAAAGCCTTCTTTCCTCCCGCGCCCCTCGATACAAAATGAATCCTTGCGGCTTCATTTCACTCGGGAACACGGGGCCGGTGCGCTTGGATCGGCATTGATATGTCATACGCAGGATCTCCGAAAAACCTCTAGAAGAGACACCTTATATTATGAGCGAGCTTTATACAGTCCCCTACGAACGCCGTATTGTCTACGCGGACGCCGACCCCGGCGGTGTGGTCTACTACGCCAACTACCTCCGCTATTTCGAAGAAGCGCGCGCCGAATATATCCGTTCGGTCGGACTCACGCTAAAAGATCTGCACGAGAAGAACTGCATTTTTGTGGTGCGGGAAGCCTACGTCGATTATCGCTCCCCGGCGCGCTTGGACGACCTGCTGGTCATCGATTGCTGGATCGAGAGCCGTACGAAGGTTCTGCTTCTGTTCAAGTACCGCATCCGCCGGAAAGAGGCCCCGGAAGAGGAAGTGCTGATCGAGGGCTGGACGCGTCTGGCGGCCTGTCAGCTGAAACGGGACGGGCGGGTCTCGGTGGCGCGTATGCCCAAGTGGGTGACCGGGCCTCTCGACGATGTGGGTGTGCCGATGGCGTAGGTGTGCGCTTCGGGGTCAGTAGCGGCCGAGTCGGTGGGCGGCCTCATACATCGCGACCACATTCTCTGTGGGGGAGTTGTCCTGCAACTCGTGTGTCGGCGAGAGGCAGTAGCCACCGCCGGGCATCATGATCTCAAGCGTCTCGCGTACGCTGTCGACAACGTCCTGTGGGGTGCCATCGGCCACGGGTCCCGCTGTGGAAATGCAACCGTGGAACGCCAAGCGTCCGCCAAAGGTTTTCTTCAAGTGCTGCGGCGACATATCGGTGGCCTCGGGTTGGAGTGTGTCGACAACGTCGATGCCCATCTCGATGAAGTCCTCATAGGCCCAGCTGCTCGAGCCGCAGGTGTGAATCATGACCGGTTTCGCAAACGATTTGGCGATATCCACGACCCTTTGATGACGAGGCCGGATGTGCCTCCTGAACAGATCCATGCCGATGAGCGGCGAGTGTTGCGTGCCTAGATCTTCACCCATCCAGACGAAGTCGACTTTGTCCTTGCCAGCCTCGAGGGTTCGCCGGGCGATTTCGGACGTGACCGCGAGTTTGTGGTCGATCAGACGTAGGCCCGCAGGGTCGCCGGTGATGAGGTCGACCAAGACCTGCTCCATAGTGCGTAGCATTCCCGCCGAGTTGATGATGTCGCCCAAACTCGATCCGCCGATGGCAATGGCGTACTCTTCGTATTCCTCGCACGCCTCCACGATGGCGTCGTAATCGAAGTCATCGGGGGAAGGCATGGGCCAGGCGGCAACGGTCTCCTCGTCCGCCTCCGCGAGAGGGAAATCGCAGTAGTCCATGTACCCGCCGTTCTCATGCTCGATCCAGCGGCGATGGATGCCCCACTGGGGACAGACGGCGCGCTCGGGCAACTCCTCGTGCAGCCGGGGCCCCACGTATTCCGGGTGCACGATACGGAAGTCGACGCCGAGCGCCTGTCGTAGACCTTCGTCATTGTCTAGCGCCAGGCCGTAATGCTCCTTCAGCCTCCGGTCGATGCCGGGATTGGCCATGTAGTCGATTGGGACCCGGTCCGGCTCCTGCGATGCGAATGCGGCAAGTACCCGTTCTTTCGATCTCATGCTAGAGCTCCCTCTTTTCGTGTGAGCGCTATCATACCTCAACCGGCGCTGGAGATGAAATGCCAGGAAATGTCCCCGTCGTGGGAATGCGTCTATGGAGGTTTTGTGTGAAACGAACGGGATTCACTCTGATCGAACTGTTGATCGTGGTGGCCATCATCGGAATTCTGGCGGCGATCGCGGTGCCGAATTTTCTGAACGCCCAGGTGCGGGCGAAAGTCTCGCGGGTGCAGAGCGATCTGCGGGCTATCGCTGTCTCTACGGATATGTACCGACTCGATTGGAACGCGTTCCCGTGGCCGAAGAGCGGTCTGTACTATATCTCCGGG
>CAYTDF010000528.1:0-4167 GCA_964436365.1 uncultured bacterium
CGCTCACGGCCCTGATTTTTAGCCGTCCCAGCCACGGACAGGAGACGGGAGACCCCGATTGTTGGGCGAGCCGTGACGGCCGGTTTTGGTACTATCGGGGGACTGTGACCCGGCACGCACCCGAAACCGTGCGTATGAACCTGGCGTCGGGGTTGGCAGGGAACGGCGACCTGGTGGTCCTCTGCTCCGGTTGGACCAACGAACAACAACCGGGACAGCCCAAGAAGAGCTACCTGAGGGATGCCGTGATCCGGTGCTGGGTTTGCCGTTCAACGGACGGCGGAATGACCTGGGAGACCCGTAGCGCGTTTCCCCCGGCCGAAGACGGTATGACCGAACTGATTCCCTTCGGAGATATTCTGCCCGGGGCGGACGGCGCACTGCGTGCATCCTGCTATGCGGGGTCGAAGAATCTCAAGAGTTGGAAGACGAGTTTTCTGCGTAGCGATGACGACGGCTGGACCTGGGAGCGGGTTTCGGATATCAGCCCGGCGCACAACGAGACCGCGCCGTTTCACCTCGGGGGAGGGAAGTGGCTCGCCGCAATTCGCGGTAACGGACTGGAGATGGCTCGGTCGGACAACGACGGCAAGACCTGGGGCGGTAGCGAACGAGTTACGGAAGCCGGCCAACACCCCGGCCATCTCACGCGCCTTGCCGACGGGCGGCTGCTATTAACCTACGGGAGTCGTGTCGCAGGGAAGTATGGTGTGGCGGTCAAGTTTAGCGAGGACGAGGGCGAGACCTGGAGCCAAGCGCATCAGCTGGTTCTGATTCCGTTCCGCGCCGACCTGGGCTATCCGAGCAGCGTTCAGCGGCCGGACGGAAAGATCGTCACCGCTTACTACGCTTCCCGAGAAGAGAATCACAACCGCTATCATATGGGCGTGGCGATCTGGGAGACGGAAGAAATTCCCCAAACCGAGCCCATCCAGATTGGCTCGCGGTTGGAGCCGTTCGTCGACGATTTCTTGATCGATGATTTGAAGGGTGCGGAACACAAGCTGCATCATCCCACACCGCGCGAGGTGGTGCTTCACTACGACCAACCGTCCGAAGGGAACATCAGTTTCTATACCCGTATCTTTGAGGACGACGGCCTGTATCGGATGTATTACCGGGGCGCGGACTATGATTGGGATACCAAGACGGTCAGCCATCAAGTCGTTTGCTATGCCGAGAGCCGGGATGGATTGACCTGGACGAAACCCGACCTGGGTCTGGTGGAGTTCAGGGGATCGAAGAAGAACAACATCATCTGGGACGGCCCCGGAAGCCATAACTTCTCACCGTTCAAAGATACGAATCCCGCCTGCAAACCGGACGAACGCTATAAAGCGTTGGGGAGCATCAGCGATCCAAAAGGACTGGTCGCGTTCGCCTCCGCCGATGGGATTCATTGGCGTCAAATCAGCGACAAACCGGTGATTACCGATGGAGCGTTCGATTCTCAGAACCTCGCATTTTGGGACGAACAGCGCGGGCGCTATGTCGATTTTCATCGCGATTTTCATGAAGGCGTGCGGGATATCAAGACCTGCACGTCCGACGACTTCATCCATTGGACCGAGCCGGTCTGGCTGGATTACGGCGACACACCGCTCGAACATCTCTATACGAATACAGTCATCGCGTACCCGCGCGCGCCGCATATCTTCACGGGCTTTCCCAAACGCTTTGTGCCGCAACGCGAACAGGCTTTCCAGCCTATACCGAAACACGACATGAACGGTTTGAGCGACACGGTCTTCATGAGTAGCCGGGACGGCTTCAACTGGAATCGTTGGCGGGAAGGCTTTCTGCGTCCGGGGCAGAACAAGGAGCGCTGGTGGCAGCGGAACAATCCCGTGGCGTGGGGGATTCTCTATACGCCCTCGCTCGATAGCGAATTGGGGCCGGGCGAACTCTCGTTCTACTCCAACGAGAACTACTATATCGGGCCTCAACGGTTGCGGCGGTACACGCTTCGCATCGACGGCTTCGCTTCGATTCACGCGGGGTATCCGGCGGGCGAGGCGGTCACCAAACCGCTCCGCTTCGACGGCCCCGAAGGGATTCCGCTCCAACGGTTGCCGAATGACGGCCGTGTGCGGGGCAAGAACGGTTTGCCCGAAGGCCGACTCCTGCTTATTAACTACGCAACCAGCGCGGCGGGGAGTATCCGCTGCGAGATTCAAGACGCCGACGGGAAGCCGATCCCGGGCTTTACCCTGCAAGACTGTCAAGAAATATACGGCGACCAGATCGAACATCCCGTCACCTGGAACGGTGTCGCCGATCTGACGCCACTGTCGGACCGGCCGGTGCGGTTGCGGTTCGTGCTCGAAGACGCGGATCTGTACGCGATCCGATTCCATCGATAGAGAGTAATTCTCGGAGGTGCTGTTGTGCGTATTCGTCTCTATCTAATCTTGCTGGGTTCTATCCTGATAGCGACCGTCTCGCCAGTGAGTTTGTCGGCGGCGGAAGAGCCGTCGCGCGAGGAAGTACTGGCCACGTTGGAGAAAGGCTTGACTTTCTTCGCATCGCTACGGGTGAATAGCGGGTGGCCGATGGCCTACTCGGCGGACCTCCAGACACGTTGGGGTGAGTATCTCCCTTGCGATGAACTGCAGATCACGGTGCAGCCCCCGGCGACCCCGTCGGTGCTGGACGCGTATTGGCACGCCTATGAGGTAACCGGGGATGAGCGCTGGCGGAGTGTGGCGCTGACCGCCGCCAATCTCTTAGTGGATGGCCAACGCGCGAACGGTGGCTGGTGGTACGAGATGCGTTTCGATCCGTCACTCTCCACCATCACCTTCTATAACCAGACCGCCAGTTTTGACGATCGGGTCACGCAAGGACCCACACAAGAGCTGATGCGGATGGTCCGCCGGACCGGGGAAGAACGATACGAAAAAGCCGCCCGTCGAGCGCTCGATTTTATGGTCGAGTGCCGTAACCCCGGACGTGGCTGGTCGCAACTGGTTCCCGCGAATCCCAATTCGTACCACATTCACGATACGCTCAACGACGGCGCGGTGACGAATGTTATGACTACGCTATTGATGGGCTGGCGTCAGTTCGGCGAGGCGAGGTATCTCGATGCGGCGAAGGCGGGCGGCGATTGGCTGATCGCCGCGCAACTGCCCGAACCGCACCGGGGTTGGGCGCAACAATACGACGCCGACGGCAACGCCGCGGCCGCACGATGGTTCGAGCCCGCCGCCTGCGTGCATACCTGTACGTCGAACGCGATCGACATGCTCTGCGATCTCTTTGAAGTGACGGGCGAAGTGAAATACCTGGAGCCCATCCCCGACGCGCTGCAATGGCTCGACGAAGGGCGTATGACCGATGGGCCGCACAAAGGCCAGTGGCCCCGGTTTCGAGAAATACGCACGAATAAACCGATCTACTTTAGCGCGGATAAGAAACTGGTGTACGAACCGGTGAACCTGCGGCCGGGGTACGGATGGTTTGGAAATGCCCCTGTGGATCGTCTGCGCGCGCGGTACGAAAAGCTGAAGAAGAACGGCGCGCCGGAAGAGCTCCGCGTGGGGCAGCTCTCCGAATACATCTCATCCGGGAGCCGGGCGAGAATTCCCGAATGGATTCGTACGCAAGATGCGCGCGGGGCCTGGGTTTCAGGGAAGGGCCGAATCGATTGCGGAATGTTCAGCCGCGCGATTCACGATCTTTGTGCGGGGTTGTAGAGGCGCTCTAGAAAAACGAGTTGCCCATGGTTCCGAAGGCGCGTTCGAAGTCTGTGTGAACATTGGTGCGGCCCAAGTCGTAGGCGGTCCAGATGTCACCGTTGGAGACGACTCCGTTTGAAGGCCGGTAGGCGATGGATCGATCGCCGCCAAACTTGACGTCGAGCTCGTCCTTGTCTGGCCCGGTGGCCATGAATACCCAGACGGACCCATTCTTCGTGTTGGGACAGTCGCTGGTGCCGTAGGCGTAGAATAGACCGTTGGTAAACGGGTCGACCGGAATGGAACTCATGTAGTTTATGGGGGTGGTCAAGAGCGCGTAGACACGCCCGTCATGATAGGGATCGTAACAGCCCGGGATTCCAGATTGGGCGCAGTTGACCCCGAAGTAGGTTCCCTCCAGAGCACAGACATCCGCAGGCCCGGCACCCCCGTCGTTTCCGTCCTGCATCCAGAGGTTCGTGTCGAG
>CAYTDF010000529.1:0-4167 GCA_964436365.1 uncultured bacterium
CGCACTTCTAAACCGCCCTCAACACCGCCGCACTTCTCGACCGCCGTTTACAGACTGCGCCTGATCCGGGATATTGAGTAAGGTAATGGGTGCTCGTGTGTGGTTCCGGAGACTGATCAGAAGAGCAGCGCCTGCCGTGCTGAAGTTCACAACATCGCTCAGGTCGGAAATGACCTGCCCCTCGGATGGAAAACAGAGCCGATCGATCCACTTGGAGATTGCTGGTATCGTTTGGTTGTTTAGGTCGCAATGGAAAGCGATCACGTATAGAGTCATCTCATCTCTTGTGAGCGAGCGGCGCTCGCCTCATGGCCTCTCACACCGGTTATCCCACGTCGAGGACGCCGCGGCCTTCCTCAGTAAAGCGTTCGGGGAGTAGGGTCTCTAGATGGTCTCCAGTCCTGTTTCTACAACGATTCACGTGTGGATCACGTCCCGTTGTCCCCGCCATTGAATAGAACCAGCCCCGCTGTCTCCAAGAAGGGCGACAACACATTATTGGAGCATACAAGGCAATATAGCGGCTTTCGGAGACCATCTGACCTGCCTCTAATGACACCCTCTCCCACTGGGGATAATTTCAGTCATGTGGGTGGGACAAGGAGGAGACCGCGACCAACCGACCGACTACACGTTGGCTAACTCGTGCTCAGCGACTCACTCATCGGTTACTTGCGTAAAGAGCGAAACAGGCAGATAGCCTAACGGTAAGCACCGAATTGTACGGCAGCCTCATGCAGGGCATGAAGATTCTCGATACGCGTGTCACACGGCAGAGCGCATCCCGATCCGACCACATAGCCGCCATCCCTTCCCGCCCCTTCGATACAACGGCGTGTCTCCTCGATGAGTGCTTCCGGTTCTTCATTCACAAAGGAGAGTGTGTCCACTCCTCCCATCAGAGCGACTCTATCACCAACCGCCGCACGCGCGTCGAAACAGGTGACGCCGCCCAGGGGGTCCAGGGGACCGATGCAATCAACGCCGGTCTCCATGATTGAGTCGAGAACCGGCATAACGTTTCCACAGATATGACAATAAACGCGCGCCTCCGGACAGTATCGGTGGATTTCAGTGCAGACGGTTTTCATGTAAGGGTGAATGAACTCACGCCAGTGGCTGGGCGAAATCACATTCATGTTGGCCACGGAATCATTAAGACGCAGGATGGTCAGACCTGTATCGATATGGAACTTGGCTTTTTCGATCACAATCGCCGCGCCTTTTTCCATAATGGCATGCGTCAGAGCTTTCTCTTCCACCAGATCGATCATGGCGTTGTCCATGTGGCGTAGAAGTACGCTGAAAGCCAGGGTCGCGGAGCCGCAATCGCCGATTAGCGCCAAGTCGTCCCCCGTCCATGCCGCGATGATTTCTTTCTGCTTGATGCCACTGTCCAACGCTTCGTAGAAGGATTTATCCGGGACAGCTATGCGCTTCACATCGTCGATGCATTTTACGAACGGTTCCGGTGAAGACCAAAACTGGACAAAGGCAACTCTCCAAGGGTCCTCTAACCGTACCTGAGACGGATCGGAGATTTGCGTGGCCAACCCGCCCTTCATGTCGATCGGGCCAAGGCGGGTACCGGCGCGGTCCACCTCGATAACGGTTTCGTTGTCGACCTGTGTCTGACGCCGAGGGAAACAGAACAGCCGAGCGGCGTCCGCGTGGACACGCCGTGCTGAATCCACAACGGCTTGCATGGCCCAAACCGGGTCTTCGATCAGATCGCGCAGATCGAGGTTCTCTATAGACGCAGCCAGATTCACCCATATTTTTGGAAAAGCGGGGACGCGGTCGGGCTTTTCTCCCGACAAAGCGGAATAAAAACGTTTCTGTGCGGAAAGACTCATCGTTATCCAGGATTTTCCATTAGGATTCTCTATTCTCCTTCAGAAGCAAGGTACAGAGAGACGTACCGACTCTGGAGGCACGATTCTGGTAACCGATCTTCTCCTGCTCCACTTCTCGGTCCCACCACAAACAAAGATGACCCAACAGACCTATGATCACCCTCTCTGAGCAGAGCGATGTTCCGTTACGTGGATGAGACAGAAAGCAGGCAACGCAGGCGTCACCCTGCGTCTATAGACTGTCAATATCCGGCAAGGTCCATGGCTCACGATAGTTGGGGCGTGTTCGATATCGATTGGCTTCGTCGTCTCCGGCAAAGGTGTATGTCCCCGGCTCGAAACGTAGACTCCGGCCAGCGCGCCAGGAGGCGTTGCCGAGGTGGCAAAGCATGCTGCTGGGATGGCCGACGGTTTCTAAATCTGCGTTGGGTCTCTCGCGGCTGCGCATACAATCCAGGAAATTGCGCACGTGGCTGACGGTGTCGGTCTCGCCGGACTCTTCGATTACGAGTTTCCCCTTCGCGTCGAACGCCCGCCAGCGTTTGTTGGAAATCACCACGTAGCCGTTCTCACCGTAAACAACGGCACCCTCCGTTTCATCGTGGTACGGATACGGCGTCCAGATGCGCATCTCGTACGTCAGTACGTGTTTCGGATACTGATACGCCACCGTCAGCGTATCCGGCCATTCTTGATCGTCGTCGAAATAGAACTTGCCGCCTTGTGCGGAGACGCTTACCGGCCAGCCCAGCGGTTCGCCACCCTGAGCGAGGATCGCCGTCTCAAATGCCCATTTGGCGTAGTCCAGGCGGTGCACGCCATCGTTGCCCAGATCCCCGGTGCCATAGTCGAAGAACCACCGCCAGCTGCTGTGAAACCGGCGGGGATTGAAAGGCCGTATCGGCGCAGAGCCCAACCAGAAATCGTAATCGACGCCATCGGGCGGATCACAGTCCGGCGGATGTCCAATACTTCTCTGCTGGGCGCTCTCCCAAGCCTTCGCGAAATGCGTCCGTCCTAGGCATCCCTCACGGAGATAGTCGAGTGCGCGATGAACGTACGCGCTGCTGCGAGACTGGGTACCCAGCTGCACAATGCGGCCGTATTTCTTGGCCGCCGCGACCATGGTCCGGCCTTCCAGCATGTTGTGCCCGTCGGGCTTTTCGGTGTAGACGTCCTTACGGGCCTGGCAAGCCATGATGGCCGGAAGGGCATGCCAGTGATCGGGCGTGCCTAAGACCAGTGCGTCCACTGCGCCGTCATCCAGCGCCTTCCGAAAATCGCCCAGCGCCACGGGCTGCTTGCCGGTAATCTCAGCGGTTTCGGCGACACGCTGCCGCAGGACATTCTCATCCACGTCGCAGATATATTTTACATCGACGTCGTCCATGCGGGCGAATGTCCGTAGCAGGCTGCTGCCTCGGCCCCGCACACCGGCCACGGCAACCGTAATCCGTTCATTGGCCGCCTGGGCACGCAGTCCGGAAAGCACCAATGGGGCGCCAACCGCCAGGAGTGACTTCTTCAAGAACCGCCTTCTGCGCATTCTTTTTCACCTCGTCCCAGTTTTACGCAAAGCAGTTTGCGGGTCTTTCTGTTCTCCTCCCAGAGGGGCAGCCAAGGAGATGCCACAGCCGGAAGTCCGATCTCGATCTTCGAGCAGTGTACTCTGCCTCTCCCAAGGGATCAATCGCCTTCGGAATCGGGTCGCCTCCGTCCACCTGGCGTTGCCGGGCCGCTTTCGTTTCACCCTCTCGGGAGAGGTCTCTTTCCGCTACGTGGGGTACACAAAAAGCAGCGAGACTTCGCCGTCTCACACGATTCCACTTCGGCAATTCGAGGCCAGGTCACTCGACAACAAGCGTTCTCCGCTGGATCGAATTGTATCCCGATTTCGGAAACGGGCGGGGCATCGGTTGAGCGATCTCATTGCCGTCGATCGTGCGACAGCGAAGCTCGTACCGGCCTGGAGACACGTCTGTCATGAGCGCCGCCCAGTGGACAATCGTATTGCGTAACGGCCAGCTGAGCGGTTCGCCGCTATCGGAATCAATCTGGCTCGGGACCGGCGGGAGTTTGCCACTCGGCAGACCGCCGCCCCAGTCGCCAGGAGGTGGCAGGATCACCGCGTCTTTCCAGTTGGCCTTTGCGAAGTAGGGATCGTCCTCCGGCAGAGGATCACCTTCCGGCCAGAGCCAGTACTGGATTCTACTCAGGCCAGACATACCCACTTGCGCCAAACCTGTAATCGGAATCGATTGTCCAACTTTCGCCTTCTCTGGCGCATGCAGGAAGTAGGCCCATGTCTTCA
>CAYTDF010000530.1:0-4150 GCA_964436365.1 uncultured bacterium
GTACTACCAGAAGAAATATGGATACATCTACGGCGGATCCTATTCCGTCACTCTGAATGAAGACGGTTCGCAGTTGTTTATTGTCTGGAACGGGAAATTCAGGTCTGAAGAAAAAGGGCCAACGTTCGGCGACCTATCCTTCATGCTGATCGACATTCCCTCATCCGAGCGTATCGAGTAGGAATCGCCGAACTACTCGAAGAGGCTCCGATGGTAGTGTGGGGGCGGTCATAGCCGCCCTGCACATTGTCTATATTTGCCCACTCGTATCGATTGTAGAACAAAATACGCGTCGCTGACGTCACTTTTGTACGTGTCGAGTGTATAGATATATGAAGCATCTATAGAAGACGGCGAACATGCGGAGCAGGCACGCGAATCTCATCCAGCGTTTGCAGGACGGCGACCCATCCTGTTTCCACGATATCATCGCCTGGTACGCGGACGATGTCCTGCGGCTCTGTTACGAGCTTCTGTGGGATGCGGAAGAAGCCAAGGACGTACTGCAAGAAACGTTGCTCAGGTTCGTGCAGACAGTCCAAAAAGGCCGCCTTCGCAGCGAGAATGGCTCGATCAAAGGTCTCCTGATGACGACCGCGCGAAATCTCTGTATCAACCGTCTTCGCCGTACGGTGCGCTTTCGACCGCTGGGAGAAACAGACGCCACTCTGAACGTACACCTTCAAGACGTGAGAACACCCGATTGCGCGGCTGCCGATTTCCAGTTCGAAGAGGCCTTCGAAGTGGCCTTGTCTCAGCTCACGGACGCGCAGCGTATCGTGTTGGTTCTCCACAAGCTCAACGGCGAATCCCAGCGCACGATCGCTGGGACGCTCGGCTGCTCCGTTGACTGTGTCAAAGCTCATCTTGCTCGGGCTCGCAAGAAGATGAGAGTGCTTTTGCAACCGTTCCTGGAGTGAGACACGATGCGCCCGCCTGATTCTCTCGACATATCCATCGTTGCGGGACTTCATTCGGTCAGGCTGCCGCGCATCGACAACCAAGCGCTGGCCACCAGATTGAAGACAGAAGCGGACAAACGAAACCGTGCCGCGCAACCGGTGCGTCCTTGGGGATTTCGCTTTCACACACCTCTTCTAGCCACGGCCTACCTGGTTCTGGTCACGCTCGGGCTGAGGACACTTGCCTGTGTCCTGCAACTGCACCTTCCCTCCCCGGTTGAGCGGCTGACCGCTTCACCAACTCACATGGAGTCATCTCTCTCCGCTTGGTGGAAGCATAAACTGGGGTGCGGCCGCGTTGTGACAATGCCCGAGGGAGTCGCCGTGAAGGTCAAACTCCAAGATGGCTCGGAGATCATCTGCGATTCCGGCACCCAGATCGCCATTGATTTTCACAACAAGCGCTCGATTGCGATCTACGGCGGATCCATCACCGTACACGCGGAGCCGCATTCGGATTTTCCGCTCCAGGTCGACACGCCACGAGGACGCATCGAGGTTCTCGGAACAAAGTTCCGTGTCGTGGTGCAATGATCCAGAGACACAAATCGACAGTGCAAAGGAAGTGACTCATGGTTCGATGGATGGTGCCCTTTGTGGTGCTACTGGTCCTATTCGTTGTCGCCATCACCGTGCTGATGCGGGACGACACACGCGAATATGACGGCGACAAGGAAGTTCGCATCACTGTGGAAGAGGGCGTCGTCACGTTCAAAGCAAATGACGGTACGCCCTCCACGCGGATCGAGGCGGGCGATCTAGCCATTGCGCAAGCCAATAGGGTCGAGGTTCGTTCGGCGACCAAGCCGGATACAATCGCCTCGCCGCCCACACCCGTAACCATCGAAAAGCCGGTTCCGACGACCGACGCGTTGCTGGTTCACGTTCTGGATGCCCTCGGTACACCCATTTCGCGTGGGCGCGTCTCTGTGGGGAGGCATACGTACCCATTCCAGAACGGCCAGGTTTCGATTCCGGTACTGGACCGCCAAACGGCGGTCCTCGCCGCCGAAGCGGACGGTTATCGGTCGGCCACACGGACGGTCCGCGAATCCGACACCGATGAAGTAAGCCTCGTATTGGAATATCTATGCTCTTTCGAACTCAAGGTTTACGCCACGAAGGAGAAGCGCCGCTCCGCCGCTGGCGTCGATGTCTTTCTTTGGCAGGGCTATGAGCCTCAACGGCCGGTTCGAGAAACCGCTTCTATAAACAGCGGGTTGTTTGACCTCTACGACATCACACTGCGGCGCGAAAGAGACGGCGTCCGTATTGTGCGCGTGCAAGACAAACCGACCGGGCCCAAGGGCCCTCTTCGGCCTCCTCCGCCCGGCGGGCTTGTCATAGCCGGGGTGGGCGACGTCATTCTGGGTTTGAGCGGATGTATGTGGCGTCCCGGAGATCGAATGCACTTCTATCCGCCGCTTTTCTCATCGCATCCGATGGGCCTCGTCTATCAGCCCAAGCAAGGCCAGAACTCCCCGGCGTTGCGCATCTGGGATACCTTTGGAATGAGCAATGTCTCCATCACGTGTACAAACAACCTGAAAAACATTATGAATCTTGATTTTGCCGAGCTCGAGCGTGGCGGAGAGAGAGCGTACGCGAATGTGATCCTCCCTGAAGTTTTCCGGGAACGCAAATTCGTGCGTAAGGAGAAGACCGATGCGAGTGGACGGTGTCTCTTCGAGGGTCTTCCACCCGGGATCTACTACGCTCAGGCACAGGCGAACGATAAACGATCCGCCATCGTCACATTCCATCCCGCCCGAGAGCGGATAGAGCATCACCTCTCCGATTCAGGCAAAGTCTACGTCGATGCCGGAAGAGCGGGCATTGAAGCGCATCGTATCGGATTCCGCGCCATAGAGGGCGCAAGGGTTACGCTCCGTGGTAACGAGAGCACTGAGAATCGACGGATCTTGACGAGTCAGACGAACCACGTTGGCCGCGCCGTGTGGGATTCGGTGCCATGGGGAACGTATCGCCTCACGGTTCAGCCTCCCGAAGGTATCCCCGGCGCTCCCAAGAGCCAGATGGTCACGGTCGAGAATTCCCGTCACTATTTTTTTGTCGATTTTGACACGGGTCATACAGTTTCAGGCCGTGTCGTACAAGAAGAGACCGGCGAACCGGTAGAAGGATACACGCTGGAGCTACACCGCACGCACACACATGCGGGTAGGGTCGGTGTGGAAACGACCGATGAAGACGGCCTGTTTACTTTCGAGAACCTGCAGTCCGGTGAACACGGACTAAGCGGCGAGCATCCGTCCAACACAGACACGGGCTATTTCCCGGCACGCTCGATTGCGATGGCCGATTTCATGACACCACGATCACGCCCCAGCCGCATGCCGTTCGAGGTCGTCGATGAGAGCGTCGAAGGTCTTGAGTTTCGGGTTGTGCCCAGCGTCAAGACACGTTTTGAAGGAACAGTAACTCACAGCGATAGCTCGCCCGCAATAGGTGCCAGTATCTCCATAAACGAGGGAGATTGGATCTTCGCGGAACCGAACCCGGCGACCGGCGAAGACGGACGTTTTGCGTTAACGCTCGTGGGAAGGGCCTCCTCCACCCCGAGGAAAGCGAACATCACCGCAACCGTAGCCGATGTTCTCCCACCGCACTGGCAGACGATTGATTCTGGCGCGCTAAGGTTCATCGGGGAGACCGCTCGTATCCGCGCACAGGGAGACTATTCGGCTGAATTCAGGGCGGGCGAAACGATTACCGGGATTCTCATTGAACTCGATTCTCGCGCTCGGACGAACAGTGTTGTTGGAACGATCAAGACCGACGATGGAGAATGGCCGGAAAACGTGCGGGTTCACGTCAAACAAGGCGAATTCCGTATACCCGGAGAAGTGAGCGAAGCTGGGACGTATCGCGTTCAGGGTGTCGCCCCCGGGAAATTCGCGCTGGTGGTTGACACAAACTCCTACTCCGTCGAGACGGAACGGTTCGGACGCCAATACGAACAGGGCTACGCCAACAAGTACATCTCTCTTGTGATGCCGGACGATGAACGGACTCTGACGGCAGATGTCACACTTCAACGATCCAGCCATCTCGCGGGCATTATTGTGGATGCGCAGCAGAATCCGGTGCACGGCGCGGTCGTGCGCATTCAACACCATCCCAAATGGTACGGAATGGATGTCACAACGGAACGGAATGGACTCTTT
>CAYTDF010000531.1:0-4149 GCA_964436365.1 uncultured bacterium
TCGCCCCGATTTCATAACACCCTCTTATCACTAGCCTTACATATCACCACAGCAATTCGCGTTTTCCATCTATCCAAGAGTCGTGTACGTTTGCGATCATTCTGGCAGTCGGGCCGTTAAAACCTGACCGCCGCCGCGGTACCTCAGTCTTCCAGCGGATCGATGGGATAATCGTGGAACTCGTAGTCCGTCGCGGAACCGACTTTGAGGTATCTCCGGCTTATCGTGGTTTTCGGGTCTTGCTCGATCTCAGGTGTGAATTCGGCCAGGAGCAAGTATCCGCCGGGTGTATCCGGTAGCTGAATGGCAACCGGGGCGTGCTGTTTTCCATAAGGGGGAATGGAGATGCGGGTTGTTCTCTGTCCGGCGGTTTGGCCAGCGCTGTCGAGTAATCGGATCGCGACTTCACCACTCGATGTCGTGTCCAAGTCGTTCACGCCCACAAGATTGAAGGTCATCCACGCGCCGGTTTCGCGCGGTGGCAGGTGCTTTGTGTAGCGCTCGTCAAGCAAGTCGATAAAAACGGCCGTCGGCGCGAAGCAGTGTTTTGACCAGTGCAAGGTTGGACCCGTCTTCAGCTCGGCGATGGGGTCCAAAAACCAATCTCCGGTGAAGCCGTAATTGTTGGTCAAGTAGCAGAACGAGAGCACACCGGCAAAAGACCGTTCCGCGCGTAACCATTCGGTCTGTGCCTGCACCCAATACGCCTGCAATTCTCGTCTCTCGGCCGGTGAAGCATCCTCACCGAGGTAGTACGCGAAGGTGTTCTCCGTGAGTTTCGCGGGTTCTCCGTTACGCCACAGCCAAATCCAGCCGTATTCATTCACGAGTTGCGCCGCGCTGGTGTTTTGGTATCGACGAAAACGGTCGGAGTCCTCATAGAGCTCGCCCAACGGATAGGGTTTCGCGGTCAGATTCGCGGCAAGATTTTTTGCTTTTTCCGTACACGCGGTACGGATGCGGTTCGTCCATTTCGTCCAGAGTCATGTGCTCGGAATTCATATACCCCGCGTCCCAAATGCGCGTGGGGTCTAACGTCTTCAAATCGGGGATCAACACGTTTCCGATATAGTCATCCCAGTTTTCGTTGATGGCGTCCCACATGACGATGCTGGGGTGACTGCCGTCCGACCAGACCCAGTCTGTATATTCTGTGCGAATCTGCTCATCCCAGCCGTGACTCTGCCAATAAAGCCATTCGTTCTGGAGTAACAGGCCAGCCTCGTCGGCGATGTCATACCAAAACTGAGGAACGATTCCGACGCAGATGCGCATGGCGTTCCAGTTCAGTTGCTTGGGAATATCGCGGAGGAGCTTCTCGACCCAGGCCCGGCCCCAAGGAAGCCCCGCGCATTCGGGATCTTCAAAGAAGCGATGCAGCGTGATGTTCGTCCCGCGCAAAACCAGACGTTTCCCGTTGAGTGAAAACGATTTTCCGTTCCGTTGAAAATCGCGCAACCCGAAGGTCACCGAAGTTCGATCGCTGACGGTATCTCCGTTCCATAGCGTGACCTCCGCCGTATAGAGAAAAGGATCGTCAGGTATCCAAGCGTGCGCTTCCGGCACAGGAATGACGGCCTCAATTTCGGTCAGGTTATCCCGCTTGGCCGTGATAGCTGTTTCGATTGGGTCGGCGGCGGGATCATCGGATATTTTTTCAAGAATGCGTATTTGGATTCGGCAGTTGTCCTGCATGGCGTCGCCGTATTTGATTTGTGAGGGATAGAAACTGCGTACGCGCATCTTGACGGTGACTTGTTTTTCAGCCCACGATGGCAGGGCCAAGACACGATGTGCTCTGAACGGGCCGGTAAACGATAGCGAAACGTTGTCCCAAATCCCGGGCAGGTAGGATACCTTCTCCTTATCGGTGCTACCGGCCGCCTCGCTGGGCAGCCACGCGCGGTCGCCAACACGAATGAGGATCTCGTTTTCCGCGCCGAATCGGATTGCGTGAGTCGCGAGGAGATCGATGGGGGTATAGCATTCTATGGAGCGCCCCACATCCACGCCGTTCACAAATGCCTGGGTGACATACTTGCTCTTGGCGATGGTGAGCACAGCCCGAGCGTCCCGCAACTCCTCCGCGACATGAATCCGTTTGCGATACCAATTGTAGCGAGGAACGTACTCCTTGGTGAGGAGCGTATCAAACTGTTCGATAGGCGGTTCCGCAAGATGAATCAAGCCGGGAACCGGAATCGTACGAGAAAAGGAGGCCGGTGGAAACGCAGTTTCAGTTTGTTCGAATTCCCAGAGACCATTGAGGTCGAGAGTCTGTCGAAAATCGGCATCCGCGACGGCTGTATACCCGAAGGTGAGAAAAATACCGGCAGCCCAGAAGAGTCTTTTTGTCATCATTGTCACCCTTATCGAAGAAACGTCGTCTCCAACAGACTCGCCCGTCTGCGGGGGCGGGATACGACGTTATCCGGACTATCCCCTGGTGGCTCGGATTTCCCGGAAGCGTTTGCATCCCGTGTTTCAGCAGGGTAGGCGGTGCCCCGGTCGAAGTCAATTTTCAACAAGATTCGTACGGAGCCATGCAACGATCTGTCGGATGTCGGTGACAGTTGAATATAGCAACAATACGATCCACCGGTCATCAGCAAAAGACCTCCTGTCTGTCCCTCCCGTTGTCACGAGTGGCACGTGACGCTCCTCGTCGTTCGAGAGTCGCGTCGAGTCACAGACGATTTCAGCCCACCCACGGGAAATCTCAGAGATTTGGGTAAGCTTGGTGGAGCAGGTGTTGCATTTCGATCCCGACGGAGGGGTGAAGATGATCCGAAATTTCGTGGTGGCCACAGTACTGACCGGAGTTCTGCCGTGTTTGGCGCAGGACGCGAACCTATTCGACCGAAACTCCAAGAGCGAGCTGACAGGGATACAAGTGAATCTCCCGGGACTCCCCACGAGCGCGAGGTCTTTGGAGATGGTGTTGATCGAGCTGGGCACGTTTCAGATGGGTTCGCTCGAAACAGAGCGCGGACGCGATGCGAACGAGGGTCCCATTCACGAGGTGACGCTGACGCGGTCGTTCTACATCGGCAAGTATGAGATCACACAGGCGCAATGGCAGGCGGTAACCGGTGTCAATCCATCGGAAGAGTCTGGGATCGGCGACAATCTCCCTGTGTATGGCGTGAGCTGGGACGATTGTCAGTCGTTTATCGAACAGTTGAACGCTCTGGGCCTGGGGACGTTCCGGTTGCCGACGGAGGCGGAATGGGAGTATGCGTGCCGCGCGGGAACAGGGACGCGGTTCTCCTTTGGCGATGTGCTGGAGTGCAGCGACCTGTGCAGCGATTGCGAACTGATGGAAGAACATATGTGGTGGTGCGGAAACGAAACAGGAGAGGCTCATGAAGTCGGCCTGAAGAAACCGAACCGCTGGGATTTGTTCGACATGCACGGAAACGCATGGGAGTGGTGCGAAGACGATTGGCACCCTAACTACAACGGCGCACCTACAGATGGGCGGGCGTGGATGGATTCGCCAAGGAACATCATCCGGGTCACACGCGGAGGCACGTGGAGTAGTTTCGCCAAGGGCTGCCGTTCGGCGGATCGCAATGACTACATCGCCAGCGGTTACTACGGCGATGTGGGCTTGCGGCTCGTACGAACCGTTGAAGAGGTCTCGGCAGTCGAAGAAGCCGAGCAGCTCTGATACCTCGAAAGAAGAGGAACCTGCCCATACCCGTTCATGTGCCAGAGGACTTTTCTCGCCTCTGCCCCCTAGGCCGACCGCTCGCGGAGTGGGCGTCTACCGCTTGAGCAACCAGACCTCCGCGATGCGAGACTGGTACCGCCAATTGAGGTGAGATTCATCCTGCGTATCAAAGGTCACTTCGGCGATTCCCTCGGGAATCAACTCCGGGGGAACGGGAAACTCCTTGATCTCACCATCGGCCTTATTGTAGATCGTGGGTTTGAGAGCGGTTCCATTGACGCGTGGAAAGGCCTCGCCGTGTCCGGTCATCCGCAATAGATAAGGGGACTGTGGATCCAGCCCCGCATAGAGCAGACGGATGGGGCGGCGCAGGGTGTGCAGCCAAGAGAGGCGCTTCCGGCTGAAACCACCCTCCCAGGCCCAATAGGTCGGCGTGGGCGCACGCCGGGTGAGCGGCCCAGTCTCATCGATCG
>CAYTDF010000532.1:0-442 GCA_964436365.1 uncultured bacterium
CAGAGCGAGAGCAGGCGGACTATTATGTGCGCACGCATCTGTTAGCCATGGCGGCTGGCGTGAAGTACTTTGGCATGTGCACGGAGGTCTGGGATCCCGGCGGTTGGTTCGGCTATGGGCACTACGGTCCTGTAGGCTTCTGCCATCGTCCTCCCGAGTTGAATCCGCGCGAGGGTTTCTGCGCTTATGCGACGATGACGGCGGTGCTGGATGGGTGCCGATATGAGCGCACGCTGGAGATGGGGTCGCCGAGCGTCTTTGGCCTCGAATTCCGCGGAACCGACGCCAAGCCTATCTATGCCTTATGGACAATTCGCGGAGAACGTTCCGTGACGCTCCAGGTAGAGTCAGACGGAGAAGTCACGATAACGGATTGTCCTGGAAACAAGGAAATGAAGACGACCACAAATCGTTCCTTGGATATCCGCCTGACTTCCTCTCC
>CAYTDF010000532.1:452-4138 GCA_964436365.1 uncultured bacterium
CTTGGGGGAGGTCGAGTACAACAATGAACCGGCCGAGACCGAACTGCTGGTTGCACTGGACTCGCTCGAGCACTGGACGCAGGAAACGGGTGGCTACGAGGCGCTGGAGAAAGTCAACCGGGCAGCACCCCTCGTCGCGGTCGATTTGGAACTCACAATCGGGCAAGACGAGCGATACGCCCATACAAGCCTTGTTGTTGGCCTGCCGAACAGGGTGGATTGGCATCCGATAGAGACTGCGTACTGCGTCTTGAAGCGGACCGATTCGGAACTGCCGATTCCCGAAAGCGCAACGAGCGTCGGCGCGTGGGTTTATGGCAACAGCTCTTGGGGGCGCATCCTTTTCGAACTCGAGGACGCCGACGGTCGGAGATGGTTATCGGCACGCTCGGAATCTTCATATGTCGATTTCGACGGGCTCCGATATGTTGACGTTGAGCTGCCGCACATGCCCCGAGGCAAGCGAGTGGAGCCAACGGGCTTCCGCTCCTGGGTATGCGACGTACGTAACGGTGGGCCAACGTATCCGTTGACGTTGACCCGCTTGATCTTTGAGACGCGCAGTCATACGATTCGGGGAGGCGACATCGAAGCCGTACCCGAGCCGCAATACTATGTTAACCGGATCGTGTACGCACAAGCGAACTGAGTGAGGCGCGCCATCTCGATGGCTCGATACCGGCTGATGGAGGCCGAACATGAACGATTTATGCACCGTATTTTCTCGAAGTTTTTCCAGCACCCGTCTGTTTTCTTTGTTCATTGCGGGGCTCCTGCTATCAAGTTGCTCTCTTTCGGGTGTCTGCGCGGAAGGGCCTTGGGCGGAGCACATCCAGCTGGTGCTCGATACCGCGGAACCGCTCGCGCATTCGCGGGGTGAACGCCTACCTCTGTATTTATGGCCGGCCATGAGTCCGGGGACGTTGCAGGACGATGAGGCGGAAGAACTCGTGAAACTGCTTGACAAGCGGGGGGTCGGTCTCGTGAGTTCTTGGAATCACAACCGTCTCGATGAAAGTCTGGAGACCTGCCTCCCCGTCGCCCGAGCCCAAACCAAACTTGGCCTTCGCGTGAATATCAACGCCAATTCGCTCATCTATAGTTTTTGTGATGGGGCGACCGATACAGCCCATATCGACAACGATGGGAACGCCTTTTTTGACGAATCGTTCGGACCCAAGACGATGGGCTGTCCTTTTCGGCTGAAGCATCGCGTTGCTCCCATACGCAAGCGATTCGAAGCGTTTGCCGATGCCTACAAGAGGAATGGATTGTCCGTGGACTTTGTTTTCACCGATTGGGAGATCGACGGCCCCCTGGAATGGAACAAGGCGCATGCCGTCGCGCAGCGGTGTCGGGTCTGCCGCGAGAATCTCCCTGAAATTGATGATTTTCTCGCTTATCAGCACAGGCTTCGCTCGATCCGCAGTTTCTTGCAGTTCGAAGCCTATGCGGAACCTCTCCGCGAACCGTTTCCCAATGTGCTGGTCGGCAACTATGCCGTCTATCCTCACGACGGTTGGCGGTATTGGTACGATTACTTCGAGCGCTATGTCGAGGGCCAGCCGTACCTGGCTGACCGTAACGCCAAGTACCGGCATTGGGCGAACGATTTTGAGGGAACGGGTTTCACCTTCGCCATGCCGGTGGTCTATCCATGGTCCTGGACGTGGAACTGGTACGATTTCGAACAAGGCGACTACCGCTGGTTCTACAATGGTCTGCTGGTTGCCAGTAATGCGGGCATGAACACACCACCCGATGTACCGATCATTCCTTTTGTCCACTGGCATACCGTGGACGTAGGATTGAGCGCGGACGACAATGCCTCGGATGACGGACTGGAAAAACCGGTTCAAATCACGGAATGGGCTTACCAGGAACTTTTGTGGCACATGCTGCTACGCGGTGCGGACACGTTTTTCCTTTGGTGCCAGCAGAAAGAGCAAAAGAAAGAAGTCGAGTTGCTGCATCCGGTATGGGCTGAGGCGCAGCAATACGGTGAGTTCTTGGATGGCGGCACGCCAGTCACCTTTGAGGTCCCTTCCGAGCCGGGAACGGTTGTATCCGGGTTGCGCTTGGGCGACCGGGTTCTTGTGAGGCGTACCGATTTCACGGAGAAGAAGGATACGGTCACGATCGATGTCGCGGGGCATTCGTTGAAGGTCCCAAGCGCTGCCGGTCACTGCCAGATTCTGTCTTTAGAGAAGTAGCCCTCGACTTCTCACAAGACGTTGCGCCCAGATTGCCATGCTTGAGGAGGAGGAGGGCAGCGGGGCAGGATCGTGACCGCTGTAAGCCGTACACGTTACCGACAGATGCAGCGGGCGAATTGTAGAAATTGGAAGCGTCACTTCGAGATGTGGAAAGGAAACGCTCAAGTGCTTTCGAAAGAACTTCGGTCTTGTCTCCCATGGGTTCTGTCTCTCTTTACGCTGGTGTTTGTGCTGCATTCCACCGCTGAGCAAGCCCAACGACTGAATAACCTGGTGAGCGAATTACTTCACCGTGATTCGTTTATCGCCCGAGACGGCGCAGAGCTGGCCTTCACCAACCCCCGCGATGGCTGGATCTACGTGGGGATTGAAACGGCGAAGCCAGGGGCGAGAATTGAGCTGAGCATTCATGGGAAACCCGCTTCCCTCGCCGAGGATCCTGCGGGCGCCAGACGTGAAACGATGCGTCTCTTGCCCAAGGGGGAGCACGCGCTCGTGTTTCACTGCAAAGACTCTCTTTCCGTACGAGCCCTCACCGTACGAGCCATGCCCGAAACCCATTACGTACGTTTTCCTCAGGAACCGCGTTTCCCCGAGTTGGGTGGTTTTAGCTGGCCGTGGTTGAAAGAGAATGTGCTTTCGAGCGTCAACACGGTGGTTGGTTTTCCCGACAATGCCGAGGAGGCCATCCGGGAGTGGACCGGCAGTGGGCGCAAGTTCATTTCCTACGGCCATCTGCCCCATGGGGAGGATCTGACCGGGGCCAAGGCCTTTGAGTATTGGCGGGAGAATCCTGGATTCCAGGATACGCGTCTTTCGGGGTTGATTGCCGACGAGTTCCAGGGCCGACAGCATCCGCAGTACCCCGCATGGATTGACGGCATGCGTCGATTTGGGGAAGAGATGCGGGACACCGGGAAAGCCTTTTACGCGTATTGTGGAGGCCCCGGCATGTATAGCCGACCCGAAACTCGCGCACTTGTCCGCACCGTCTTTGACGCCGGGTTCTATATGGCTTGGGAGCGGTACCACCATGAAATGCCGACTCTGCCTGAAGCCGAGGCGCTCATGGACCGGCTGTTGGGAAAGGAAATGCGCAGATGGCGTGCAACGTTTCCCGGCTGCGAGAAGCAGATGGTGCTCGTTCTGGGGATTTTCGCCACGGGGCCGGATATCGATGTTCAGCCCGAAGTCAATTATAAAGTCTGGATGGACATGCAGATGAGATACGTGGCTACGCACCCGGAGTTCAACGGTCTTTATGGCGTCCATTGGTGGTATTCAGGAGCGGCCAATGAGGAAATCCTACGTTGGGAAAGTGCTTTGTACCGGCATTACTGTATCGAAGGCGCGACCGATTTGCTCTCTAAGCGCTTGGGTTGGTCTTACACGCTTCCGCATGTACAGAATCCCGATTTCTTTCATGGATTAGAAACGTGGCAATCCGATCCCGCTTCGAATGAAAGCCTG
>CAYTDF010000533.1:0-1816 GCA_964436365.1 uncultured bacterium
CCTGAGGCGATTCGGGATTCGTCCATGTCGTCATGTCCGACGTGGCGGTGACTTCGCCCGACACTGTAATCAGACGCAGGAACTTGACATCCGTACCGTCCTCTTTGGCTTCGTTGACAAATCTGTCGTTCAGGGTCTCAGGATAGTGAGCGTAGATCGCGATATTCTGCGAAAACTCCTGTAAATCCGTTAAGAGGTCGGCATCGACGACGTTCCGCAGGTGCATGAAAACACCGAGGTAGATCAGCGATACACCTGCCGCAGATACCGCGCCAATCATGAGCGCGAGAGAGAGCGTCAGCCTGAAGGCGAACGAACGAAAGATGTTTCTAGGCATCGTCATCAAGGACATATCCAAAACCTCTAACCGTTCTGAGTATTTTCTCGTCGGACCCTTTATTCAACTTACTGCGTAGGCGACTCACACAGACTTCGACGACATTGGTTTCCGGGTCGAAATCATAGTCCCACACATGCTGCATGATCATTGTCTTCGAGACGACACGGCCCGCGCTCCGCATCAAGTACTCGAGCAGTTTGAACTCCCGCGGATTCAGTTCAATCGGTCGCTCGGCGCGTGAGACCCGGTGTTTGGCGATATCCATCTTCAGGTCGCCGAGAGAGAGGTCGGTGGACGCGGCTCCGGTTGCACCGCGACCGATACGCGCCTGTAGCCGCGCCAGCAGCTCGGCGAACACAAACGGCTTGACCAGGTAATCGTCGCCCCCGACTTGAAACCCCCGAATCCTATCGTCGGCTTCCCGTTTTGCGCTCAGGAAAATGACGGGGGTTTTGACTTGCAGTTGACGAGCGGCGGCGACCAGACTGAAGCCGTCCATCTTGGGGAGCATGATATCGACAATCGCGGCGGCGTGGGGCTCGTTGCTGAGGCAATAAAGGCCCGTCTCTCCGTCTTCGGCCAAATCGACCGTATACCCGGCCTCTTTGAGCCCTTTCACGATGAACGATGAAAGGGTTGTGTCGTCTTCAATCAGCAGGACGCGCATTCGATGCTCCTCGATACTCAACGAATCAGGTTCCAAAAGTCGATTCCAGTGGGGATTGTTCCCTGCGGAGTCAGTGCGACGAGCAAGAGCGTTTCATCGGGATCGACACTCTTCATCACACCGACCCCCGGTGCGTACCATTTGAAATCTCGTTTATCAGGCTCGAAATCCGACGTTTCCGTCAGTTGGATCACGTCCTCGAACTCCCCGCCCGGAACAGTGATCTCCAGGCCGGTGGCCGTGATCTCGTTTGTCTCGTCAAAAAACGGCGGAATATCTTCACGCTTGAAATCGTCTCCCAAATCGGGTTGCGCCAGCATGAAAATGGTTGGGGCGGCACGCCATTCGGAAAAAGGTGGGTCGGAGGAAAGCGTCGGCCCACCAACGAGCCAGCTGCCATGATGCACAACCGTATCCTCGTTGATATAGGTCGTGGTGATCTCACCAAAAAAGTAGACTGTGCCGTCATCCGCTTGCGCAAGATACTTCTTCGACATACCGTCGAGACGGCCCCCCTCAAAGTCCAGGGTCTGCAATACTCGGCACGCGACCTCCGAACCGTTCCATTGAAATGCTCGAGTCTCCGTGAGAAAGACGTCGATGACGACCTTGGTGACGACGCAATCCTCCTGACCGGAAAACACTTTCAACCGTCCGGGCAGAAAGGGTGTGTAGCGGTTATCAATCTGTAACGGATCGCTGAATGTCGGTGGCTGGTCTGGAACGATGCATTACCCTGGACCGGCACACAGCAACCCGCTGCAGGCAATCCAGGCAACCGCAATAAGGAAGCTGGTCAAACGTCTCAT
>CAYTDF010000533.1:1826-4136 GCA_964436365.1 uncultured bacterium
TCCCGGCGTGAGGGTGGACGGTACCCATCATTGACCTACCAGGGACGCGTCACAGACAAACTCGGCACGCGGTCCAACGCGAACAAGATCCCCACCACTCCTCAGTCCGTTCGAGGCGTTGAATGAGGGTACGACGCCGAAAGTCAAGATCGCATCAGGCCCAGCGCTAACGAGACTCCATTCACTGCAACGAAACGAACTGCCGAGTGTGGCAGACGGATTGTATACGGGATAATGGACGGTCGCCCAGGCGTCGACATAGTTGTAGGTATCATACGCAGGGTGAGCGGTGTCGTGATTTTCGAGATCGACTACATCGGGAGCGAACGGATCTTTGGGCACGGCCTGGATATAGACGATCGTTGTCGTCAGCGTTATCAACTTTTAGCTCAAAACGGGATCGTTCCCATTGCACCCATCTTCGTTCTTCCAGGGAGGGTAGATATCGTGATCCAACCGATAACTCTCCAGAGCGGTCCCGATGCTTCGCATCTCAGACTCGGCCTGAGCGATTTTGGAACGTATCTGCGCGTTCAAGAAGTTGGGTATCGCCACCGCTGCGAGAATCCCAATAATCGCAACAACGATGAGCAGCTCAATCAGCGTGAAGCCGCCCGCATTAGGGTGACCGGGGCTTTCCGCCAAGACCTGACGCGGTGCATGGGCGGGATTGCGTTCCACATCCGAAAGCGCTCTTTCCATTGGCCGTGCCCACTCGGTATGTCTCGACCTGATAGACAACTCTCTATGAGTATCCATGCCGCTCGTCAGCCTTTCAAGATAGACGCCCTTTTCGTGGGGAAACGTAGGGGCGTTCCTTCTTTCGCTTCCGTTCGCAGTCGAGCGGGCAAGAACCGTCCGGTGCGGAGCACTCGTAGCGAGAGTCTCCATCAATCGACCCCCAGAAGTCCCGCAGAACCTGAGCTGCGCTTGAGACAACGGTCGAATCGTCTCAGCATCTCCGCCCCAACGCTATACATGCGTGAGTGCCCGCGAGCCGGCACCTTGCCTTGTTTCGCTTTGGGTGCCCTCTGCAGATCCCGGCGGTTTTCGCGTTCGAGTTTCGGCACGAGTTTCTCCAAGAGAACGATGGCGCGTTGGAGTGTCTCGAGTTGGGTGCGCCGTTCCTTGAGCCGAGCGCCCAGCGTATCGAGCGCGGCCTCGAGTTCCTTTCGATCGTCGGCAATGAGTCCCGGTATCTTGCCGTCGTCATCCCCAATCAGCCGATAGGCCTCCGTCACCGCTCTCAGATCCGAAGGCTTCACATTGACTTTGACCTCATGCAGGTGCGTACCGATAAAATCCCGCGCGAAAATCTTCAGTCGTTCCCCCAATTTGAATTCGCGTTTATAGATGGCCGCTTGGCATTTGAGTTGGTCGAGGAGTGCGTGGAAATAGCGTACTATGTGTGACCGAACGCTCGCCTGAGAAGATCTCCCTGTCCGTTGCAGCTGGGCCGTCAGTTCCTTGTTGATCTGGAGGACCGCGTAGCCGCGATCGACAGAGATGCGTTCGTATCGTTTCAAGAAGTTCAGATTGTCTCGCCTATCTTTTGAAACGAATTGGCCGCGTTTCGTGGAAAATAGAAAACTAATTATCTTCCGGCTGTGAGCGATGGAATCCAGACAGGCTTGATGCCGTTCATCCGCCGAAAGCTCGCATTGCCGGAGAATGAACTCACGCTCTTTCACACTATCCCTGAATCGTTGTTTGTCGATGACCTCGCGGGCCACATTTTCGACCGTATCGCAGACCGGTCGGCCGTTCACGGTGCGGGTCACAACCTGCGTACGATACGTTTCCGGGTGTTGCTCCAGGAGTTCGCGAATCAAAACATCGCGAAGCACATGACCTACATGGCTATATTGTTGCTTCAACATAGTGAGGCTCCTTTGTTGGCACTCGACGGCCGATTCCCGGCCGCGGACGGCGTTCGTCCTCGTCGAGTTTTCCGCCACTGCCCGTGAACATCGCATCCCGCGCTTGCGCCATTCGGTGTGGGTGTTCTGTGAGCACGCATTCTGTCACCTGCATGACTAAGGATTTCTTACACTGTATCGAAGCAACATTTCGGTCGCCTGGAGAGAACATTACAAAGAAGTTACGTCTCCTCGATCGCCCTGTCCCGATCTGTCGCGCGCCGTCCCTTCAGGGTTTGAGCCTCTTCCCGGCACTCGTCTAGAGACGTCATATCATTGCGAGAAGAAGGGATAACCCAAGGGGTAAACGATGGTTTTATCCACCCGTAATCTCGCTGTTAGGTTCCTGTAATGTTGGCTCCATCTTGCCGTAACCCACCTGGCGTATGTT
>CAYTDF010000534.1:0-4135 GCA_964436365.1 uncultured bacterium
CATCCGATCACGGTCAACAACAGGGGGCGGTCGGATAGAACCAGTTCGGTCGGATTTCCGCCCTTGTCACAGCGATAGACGAGGAACAGATAGCGCAGCACACCGTATAGAACGAACGGGATCGTGAACTTCAGACCGTCACTGCCGAAATGCTCGATCGTGCGCACGTCGAGAGTATAAAGCGAATAGCAGACAACGGTCGCTCCGGTGACGACAGCGATGATTTGATCCAAGAAGGGGAGTGGGTACTCGGCCAAGATCCGTCGATGGTCGGATGCCGCCTCCTCTAGCAAAGCGACCTCGTGGCGGCGTTTGGAGAAAGCCAGGAGGAGCGAGAGCATGACCGTGCAGAGATAGAGCCAGTCGCTGTTCTCGCCGCCAATCGAGATCGCGCCGGCGATGGTCCTGAGAACGAATCCCGTGGCGATGCAAAGCCCGTCGAGAATTACAACCCTTTTGAGCCGCCATGAATAGGCGAGATTCAAGACGAGATAAGCCAGTCCGACCCGGAAGAAAGCCGCCCCGAGGACCGACAGAGATAGAATCGCGGCCACGGCGGCAAGCCCGGCCGCGGCGGTCAGAGCGGCCTTCTTGGTGAGGCGCCCGGAAGGCAAGGGGCGATTCCGCTTTTCGGGGTGAAGCCGGTCGCGGTCGATGTCGGCCACGTCATTCAGCAGATAGACTGCCGATGAATAGGCGCAGAAGAGCACGAGAGCCAGACTGGAGTCCGCCAAAGCGTCCCAGTCGGACAGACGTTGCCCAAACACCAACGGCGCGAGGACGAACCCGTTCTTGATCCACTGTTTCGGCCGACACGCCTCCAACAGTGCCCATGCTGTCATCGACTTCCCGCTCAAGCCGTCACCTCACACACGTTTCTGTCGCACCGGGGCTACAGTCTCGGGGGAATGTCGTGCCACATGATGTGCAGAAACTCGGAACATCCCACCTTCTGCCAGAAACGGTACCCCTTCTCGTTCCGGGGCGTAACGTTGAGTTGGATCACCGTCATACCCCTCCGTTTGAGCCATCGCCGTACGTGCTCCCACAATAGACCGCCTATCCCGCACCGCTGATGCTCCGTGGAGACCATACACTCGGAGATGAATCCATAGCGGGGCAATGCAAAAACAGCCGGATTGGTGAGAATCATAGCAATACAGTATCCCACGACCTTGTTGTCCCGCACAGCCACGAATAGCCCATAGTCAAAAGAATCCAGGATCGTCCGGAGATACGCTTGATAGGCTTCGTCACTGCCCATCGCCACTTCAAAACGCGAATCCAGCGCGGTGTGCATCACCATCATGGCATGCCACAGATCCGAGACGGCTTGGAGATCGCTTTCGCGTCCCCTGCGGACGGTTATGCGTGGTTCCTGCGCAGTCATCCCCAGAGCGTATGACGAGAGTGCTTCCTGTCAAGGAAAGAGACGCACACCTTGCTGGGAGGGCGGTTGCATCGAGAGCGTCCGCTGTTACACTTCAAGCCTCAAGATTCAACTCGGCCCATCGCGGCCCAACCGTGGGAGGCGGAAACATGGTGCGTTTCCCAAAGACCATTCAGTTCGTATTCACAGTATGCCTAGCAGCTTTCGCAGTGGGGTGCGGCGGGAGCGCGAAAGAGGAGCAACCCGTGGAAAAGACAGAACCTGGGGTGGAAGTTGTCACCCTGAAAACCAGCCTTGGCGATATCACACTCGGTTTCTTGCCTGAGAAGGCACCGGGCCATGTGGAGAACTTCAAGAAGCTGGCTCGGGAAGGCGTTTACGACGGTACGAAGTTTCATCGGGTAATGCCCGGTTTCATGATTCAGGGTGGCGATCCTCTAACGAAAGATGACGACTGGCGTCTCTATGGCACCGGCGACGCCGGGTACAAGATTGACGCCGAGTTCAACGACACGGTGCACAATCGGGGTATCGTTTCGATGGCCCGGAGCCAAAGTCCGAACAGCGCGGGCAGCCAGTTCTTTATCTGCCACGGTGCGGCCCCACATCTCAACGGCCAGTACACCGCGTTCGGTTTTGTAATTTCCGGTTTGGGGACGGTCGACAAGATCGCAAACGTCGAGACGAGACCCGATGCCAGCAATCAAAAGACATTGCCGGTCGAACCCGTGATTGTGCAGTCCGCCGTGATTAGCGAACTCCCGGCCGATCAGGTTGTGCCGGAACGGGAAGAAGCGGGACAGGCGGAATAGGCTCACGGCCAAGAAGAAACATCCGTTGCCAACCGAGAAGCGTAGGTACGAGTGTGCGCCGGGTGCTCGGTGTTGATCGATTGTCTCATAGCAATGACCGACTGCTAACCCCGTCAGATCCGAGAGGAAGCAGCGGCATGCGGATTCGGCTATGTGCACAGGGACTTTCAGGAATCGGCACTACGGCGCCACTCACACGTGCGCTTCTCGGTGACCTCGACCGCCCCGTCAGCGAACGAATCGTGTAGACTCTCCGACAATCATGGACAAACCCTCGAACCGTTTCGTCGCTTCCGCACTCAAGCACAGGCCGGGGCGTTTTCAGGACGTGTTGGCGCAGGATCATGTTTGCCGCACGTTGGCCCATGGGCTGTCTTTGGGGCGTGTGGCCAACGCGTACCTGTTCTCCGGGCCGCGTGGAACCGGCAAGACCTCGATGGCGCGGGTTCTGGCCAAAGCGCTGAACTGCGAGTCCCCCGAAGGCGTGGAACCGTGCGGTCAATGCGAGCAGTGCCGCTCCATCGCCAGCGGCAGTCACCCCGACGTTCTGGAGATCGACGCCGCCAGTAACGGGGGGGTCGATGAGATCCGCGACCTGCGTGAGAACGTCCGGTTCGCACCCTCCCTGGGCAAGAAAAAAGTCTACATCATCGACGAAGTCCACATGACGTCGCTTGCGGCGTTCAACGCCCTTCTGAAGACCCTTGAAGAGCCGCCTCCTCACGCCACATTCATCTTGGCGACGACCGAAGTCCACAAAGTTCCCGAAACCATCCTTTCCCGCTGTCAACGGTTTCAAATGCGGCGGATTCCGGCCACAGTGGTCGTGGATCGTCTGCGTGAAGTCTTGACGAAAGAGGGCGGCGTGTCGTTCGCGTCGGAGGATGAGCGGGAGACAGTCCTGTATCACATCGCACGGACCGCCAACGGTGGCTTGCGTGACGCACTGGTCGCGCTGGACCAGATCATCGCCTTCGCGGGGGAATCGCTAAAAGCCACGGAAGTCGAAGATCTGCTGGGTGTGGTCGATCTGGAGGCCCTGCACGGCCTCGCATGCGGAATGTGGACCGGTGATCTGAGCCATGTCGTAACGACCATCGGCACACTGATCGATCGTGGCCGGGAACCGGCGCAGATTCTGCGAGAACTGGTTGTCCTGGTAAGGCACGCACTGGTCATCAACGTGACGGACGACAAGGACTTCATCGAGTTGCCGCCAGAAGCGGTCAAAGAGCTTCAGCGATCCATCAAGAACGTGAGCACCGACCGGCTGCTTATGATTCTCGATGTTTTGGTCGAGGCGGAGCAGCGAATGCGTTACTCCCCCGAAGGAAGGCTGGTGCTTGAGGTTGCCTGCGTCAAAGCCGGGAAACTGGGCGAGACGGTATCGATCCAAGAACTTCTCGACCGTCTTGGAGAAGACTGGACGCCCCCCGTCCAACCTCGCACGACCAATACTCGAGCGCAGGAGACGCCCTCCACAGAGCATTCCCCCGCCGCACCGGCCCCAACCTCACCCGCGGTGCGGAGCGAGACACCTCCCCCCTTGGCGACCGAGACGCGGGGAGGCGAGGAGAGCAACGGCAAGGTCGTCGAGTTACCCGTAACCACAACAGTAGCCAATGGGGCGGCCAATACAACAGCCACCGCAGACGAACCGAGACAGGAATCTCCCCCGGCACAACCCAAGGGCATGGCCGCGCCGACAACGAAGTTGGAACGGGTTCAGACAGCGTGGAGGGGCCTCATCGACGAGGGCCGTGACCTGCCTCCCCTGCTTCAGGCCAGCGCGGCCGTCGCCAGCCCAATCAAGCTGGTCGACGACAAACTCGTCCTCGCGGTGCCAAAGGAATATCAGAAGACCCTGCAACCGTTGTTGAACAAAGAGTACCAGGGGATTCTAATTCGAAACCTAAGCGATCTGGTCGGCGAG
>CAYTDF010000535.1:0-315 GCA_964436365.1 uncultured bacterium
CGGCTTCGTGACCGTCGCAAATCCCAATCCACCGGAAGCGGCTCCGACGGTGACCGTGCCGCCATCTCCAAACGTCATCAGGGCCCGGACGGCTTCGCGGAGCGTCCGATAACTTCCGTCCGCCTCTGGACCGTATAACTGTCCCTGATCGTTACGGATACTCCCGTCCGCGTCCTCCGGTCTGGAGTTAAAGTCGTCTTCGTCAAATCCCGAGACTGAAACTTGTGCGTACGAGTACGTAGGCAGAAGAAGGAGGATTGCGATAAGGGGAAATAGGGATATCTTCATGGTGCTCTCCAGTCCCATAGAGTGGAT
>CAYTDF010000535.1:325-4129 GCA_964436365.1 uncultured bacterium
GCAATCACCACGATACGCTCGCGTCTGGGGCGCGTCAATCACGGGGGGGGAGATGGGTACGTTTCTATGCTAGCGATTTCCGTACCCAGAACTGGTACATGGCGAGAAACGTATCTGGATTTTCCGTTTCGAATCGGTGCCACGATTCGAGCGAGGTGGCGGTGGGATCGTTGGGGAAGCGCGTGAGGTAATGTTGTTTTACAATTGGGTCGGTTTCGAACCCGATAAACGTCAACCCGAGTTCTTGCAGCGCCGCCGCGATCTTAGGAATTGTGAATCGGTGTTCTTGCACATTAAATATCAGATCGCGGCATCCCGAAAGATTGAAGAAATCTCGAATGCGGCTGACCGGCTTGACCGGATGATCGTCGGGCAAAGCGAGAATATCGCTACGGCATCGGCGGATGCTGTCCGGTGTCGCTTCGTAACCGCCCTCGGCGATGAACTCTCTCGCTGTGACCACAGCGCCGCGCGCCGTCTCGCTGTATAATGCGATATTCATTAAACCACCGTCAAGGAGCAAGGCGGTGAGGATACGCCACCCGGCCAGCGGGTCTCGGAGATGATGGAGAACGCCGGTGCAGGCCACGATGTCGAAACGCTCTGCCCAGCCATCCAGTTTCATAATGTCGCCTTGCGCGAAATCGATATTTTTCAAACCGATATCCTTGGCTTTGCGGAGGCCGTGGGCGAGACTCGCTAGGCTGATATCCAGCGCCTGGACACGGGCGTTCGTAAACAGACGGGCGTGTTGGATCGGTTGGTATCCGGTTCCGCATCCCGCCACGAGGATACGAGGGGATTCCGGCCAAGTGCTCTCGTGTTGGCGCAAATACGGGAACCGTGTCGTGATGAATGTAGAGACAGGTTGCGGCCGGGCGATGCCCACGCGCGACCAGCGCGGATAGGGCGCTTCCTCGTATTGCGCCCGCACTTCCTGCGAGACGCCGTCGTCGATCCCCGTGGCCTGCGGGATCGATGCCATGAGTTCCAACTCACGTAGCGGCTCCTGGGCTTGCCGCTTGATGAGTCCATACAGCGGGGAGGGCGCGGACTCCATCGATCTCACCAACGTTGGCGCAAACGGCTGTCGGTAGAGCGGGCGGAACGTGGCCAGAAGCGCGATCCGCTCGGGCGCGCGGGTCAGTATCGTATCGAGAGTGGCCGTGAGGCTCTCTTCGAGACGCTGCAGCTGTTCTTTCTCCTCCTCTGTTTCGATACAGACGTATTCGGTTAGAAAGCACTGATGCGCCACCGCGCACAGCAGTCCCAACCACTGCCGGTCCGGGCCTCGCACAGTTCCGCTCACCGAACTTTGGCGTAGAAACTCTCTTCGAATCTTCTGCAAGAGAATCTCGATGCCGAGGTCGGCGAGAGGCTCCTCCTGGAGGATGGAGAGAAACAGTGGGTCCGTGAGCGCTTCGAATGCGCGCTGAGTAGAGAGTTCCGTTACGAATTCATCGGAATTGGCTTCCTCCGCGAGTCGTTCGAGATGTCCGAACTCAGGACGTAAACGCACGTACTCCATCACCACGCGGCGCAGTCTGGAGGGGCTGACGGCCTCATGCGCGAGGCAACGTTCCAGGTCGTCGCGAATATCCTCATTGGGGGCGTGGACCGAAAACCGGCTATAGCACTCGGCCAACCGCAACAAGAGTGGCGTGTCGTCCGGCGCCAGACGTGTCGCGTGTTGATAGCATTCGAGAGCTTCGGGGATGCGGGTTTGCGCCACTGCCAATCCTCCCAAGCCATCCCACAGGCTCGTCTGATCCGGATGGATGGAGAGTCCACGCTTATAGGTCTCTTCCGCACTGGAGGGTTCGTTCTGTTGCAGGTAGGTTTGGGCCAAAACCAGGTAGGCTTCCGGCTGCTGTGGGTCGAGCGTGACGCAGCGTTGGGCGGCCTCGATGGCCGCTTGGCCATTCCCCACAGCCGCCAACAGGCGCGCCCGGAACAAGTGCGCCGATGCCA
Organism: uncultured bacterium; assembly: GCA_964436365.1. Classification (GTDB taxonomy): domain Bacteria; phylum Hinthialibacterota; class Hinthialibacteria; order Hinthialibacterales; genus CAYTDF01. Next base: position 2,297 of record CAYTDF010000535.1, read on the forward strand.
GGTGTGGCTTCTGCTCCACCGCGCGTGTCGCATCGGCCAGTGCGTCTTCCATCAGACCTCGATGGGCCTTAAGGCGAGCGCGGTCCAAGAGACCTTCCGCCAAATCGGGCTTGAGCGTCAACGCGTCGTCGAAAAGGCTCGCCGCTTCTTCAAATCGCCCTTGGCGCATACGGATCGCGCCCAGCGTGGCCAGAGTTTCCGCGTCTCTGGGAGCCAAATGCAGAGCCGTCTCACAGGATACGCTGGCCTCGGCGACGCATTGCTGGAGCAGGAGTCCCACCGCGAGATGCCGATGGCCCGAAGCGAGGTTCGGATCCTGCGCGAGGGCGCGTCGACACGCGGCCAGGCCCTCATCGGTTTTCTTTTCGCAAAACAGCGCCGCCCCCAGATGGCTCCAGGCTTCGGCGGAATCCGCTTGCAGCGCAACCGTCAATCGGAACGCCGACAGGGCTTCCGGGATGCGGCCTTCTTCCAGGAGGGCCACCCCGAGTTTGTCGAGAGCTTTCGCGTCCACGCCACACCCTATGGCCATCTTCATCAGGCGCTGGCGGTCCATGGTTTCAGAGGTGGTTTTGGGCTCGTCTCTGTTCATTGCGAACTACGATCTTGTTGCCATCGCTTTTCCTGCGTCGTGTATCTGTAGAGAACGAGGAGATCGAACGGTTCCAGTGGCTCGCCGACTCTGTCCAAATGCCCGATGATCGGCGTCCCTTCTTTGCATCCGCGAACGCGTCCGCCGGACTCTGCAGACCTCTCGCACACAGACGGGGCACTATTCGAACCGTGAAGAATACCGCAACCCGGTGGAGATCGTTCTGGATGAAGAACGGATACGCATCGATTTATGTGCGCAGGACGTGTCCGGTCAACAGCATAGCCATGGCGCGCGCGAGCCGTGGAACACTGAGGGTTGCGGGCAAACTCTCGCGGAACGATTCCCAACTTCGTTGCAGAGCCGAAAACGGCCGGAGAGCTTCTTTCTTCCAGGCGACGAGCCGATCCTTTCGGACACGCCGTGCCGGTTTCTCGGACCAGCCGACGAGCGCGACGCAAGGACTGCTGATCTCCGATACTGGAGCTGGCTTCACTGCGAGAGAGGCCTGAGGAGCCGATTGCTCCCCTTCTGAGTTGATGGCTGTGGGGGCTCCGGTCAGTTCGATCTCGTCTTCGCCCGACTCGTGGTGAGGCGAGTAAGAGCCCTCCCACCGGCGGGCGCTGGTGAGGACGTGCTCGGTCATACGATGGCAGGTTTCGCCGTCTAGCGGGCGTTCGACGAACTTGCGGACACCCAGACGTTGATAGTGACGGCGAGCGTCGTTCTGCGTCGCGGGGGTCATCACCACGACCGGGACCGAAGAGCGCTCCCGGCGAAGGCATTTCAGCGTGGCGCTGGTTTCCACACGGGGAATTGTGTGATCGAGAATCAAGCAATCGGGTTTCTCGACACGCAGGAGGTCCAGTCCTTGCGGACCGTCGCTCGCGAGCAATATACGGTGCCCTTGCTTCACGGCCCGGCGGCAATAACCGCTTCGTTTGAACGTCATATCGCCGACAATAAGTATCTTTTGCATGGGAATACCCTGAACCGTTTCTCGTGACCGCATGTGGAAAAAGACCGAGGCGCGCCCACGTTTGCAAATCACATAGATATCGGCACGTCTGGAGAAAACTTGAGCCTCGGCTCCCCGATCTGTCCTTCTAGGAGTCCGGCGGGGAACTCACATCAGTCGTTCCAGCACCGATTCAGGTACTCCAAACTCCGTGTTCCCGAGCGTGGCGACGCGCGGACCGACTGTTTCCTGGCACAGGTATCCCCATCAGTGGGAAACACAA
>CAYTDF010000536.1:0-4126 GCA_964436365.1 uncultured bacterium
TGCACCTGATCGGATTGCTGGCGCTGCCGGTGATCTGGAAGAAGAGTCGTGGATTCGCGACACTCCTTTTCGCGGGTCTTCTGCTCCAACTCACCATCAACGCCGCCGCGCGAGACTGGGACGCGGGGGGCGCGTTTGGGCAACGCCGCATGGAAAGCGCGATCCCACTGGTGGCGATGGGACTGGGAGCGCTGTTGCAGTGGGGCTCGAGACGTGGCTTGGCGCGCTCAGCGCTCAGCGTACTTTGTCTGTTGCTTGTTACGTGGAACGTGCTACTGCTGGGCCAGGTCTGCGAAGGACCGATTTATTACGACAATCCCATGAATCCCTCCACCATCTGGACAACCCAGTGGTTCGAGGGACCGGCGAGTCTGGGCCGTCTGCTGCCGCAGAGCCCCGCTTGGCGCGCACTTCGAATCGCCTGGGATGGCGGCCTGTTAGGGTTCGCGGGATCGGCGGTCGTGGTGGCGACACTGGGCGCGATGTTGTATGGCTGTGTCAGCCGCCTCTCGGCGGTTATGGGACCACGCCTCCTGCAGCGGAGTCGAGGTTTGCCCTGGAGATGGGCCGTGGGTCCACTCCTGCTGGCGACACTCGTTATTATACTGCACACACGCACCGAGCGGGTGAAAACTCCGGTCGAACGCGACGGAGAGTTGATTTGGCAGAGCGTACGGACATCGAGTTACGCCGCGTTTCAAGGCGGTGGCTTCTTGCGTACGATCCCTTCCGGAGAGAGCCTGGAGATGACGCTTCCCTCCCCGATGAAGGTCTGGGGATTGACGCTTATCGGCTGGCTGGAGGACGCCAATCGATGGACAGACGGTAAGGAGCTGGGGGCGCTCAAACTGACACTCACCTCGGGAGAGACGCTCACCGAGCCGCTGATCGCGGGAAAACATCTATTTCCGCGCAATCATGCGTATCTAATGCGCACGTTCACGCCGAACACAGATGATTCGATCCGCCACTGGGTCGAGCCGACGTCGGTGACGCAGCGACGTCCGTACATTTCGGCGGCAGTGGGGATTCGGGTGCGTACGAACAGTCCGGTGACGGCATTGGAGTTTATCAACAACGCCGAGAAGAGTTTTCACTTGGAGGGGCTGGCCTTCACCGATCGTCCGGAGGTTCTACCCGTCCACCGGTTACGTAGCGACGGCGGGAGTTCAGAGAGTAAAGATTCTCATCCGAAGGACCGCGGAGAAGCCGGGTGGGCTCTGGATCTTTCCAAAGTTACGAATACCGACTACCGGCACAATGTCTTCAAGAATTGGGATTTGGGTCAGTGGTCTTTCTACGCGCATCTCCAACCGGGCTGGTGGCGGAGCGGCTATCGGAAGTTCTGGATCCGTCCCCCCCACGCCGAAAGCGGGGGCTGGTCTGTGCTCTCGACGGCCTACCGGAAGGGGGAGTCGTGGACTATCACGTTGGAGGAAGAAGTCGGGTCTGTGGCCTTCTTGTGGTCGGCCTTCGAGACCTACGACCAGGAACGAAATGTGCGTAAACGGGAACCATTGGCTGCGGTGGAGTTTCATTTTCCTGGAAACCGGATCGAGCGGACGCCGATTATCGCTCACCGGGATGTCTGGGATTACCGCGACCGCTATGCGCCGGGAGATCGCTGCGTAAGTACGGACGGGTTCCACTGGGGCAAGCTGCACTGGTCGGAGATCCGTGTGCGCGGAGATGTCTATCCGGACCGCCTGATGATCCGCGACGCAAACGGTCCCCTAGAGAGCGGCATCGCCCTCTTCGCTGCGACGGCGTATCCGAGAGAATTCTTCACAATGCCGTGACATCGGCTGACCCGAGATAAGAGAGAAGGCATGCTGGGTTGCCCTATTACAGCGCCGATTGGGCCGGTTCGCGCCTTTCTTCAGTAGGGAGGAAGTCAATCGCAATACGCCGGTTCAACGCCGTGGCGATGCGCGTCAACATCGACAGGGAATGCCCCTCGTAGTCGGCGTCCTCCAAACGGACGATGACAGGTTGTTTCGTGCCGACAAGCTCCGCCAACTGTTTCTGTGTGAGTTGAGCCTCGCTCCTGGCCTCGTAGATGAGCCGTGCGATTCGAGCGTTGACGGTTTCTTCATCGATAAGATTTTGAAGTTCGAGATCGCCGCCGGTCAGATTGTCCAGTATCTTTAGGGCGCTCTTGGTTTTAACCATCGCCGGTCTCCTCCTCATAGGTGTGGGCTTCGGGATCTCGCTCGTAGCACCGTTTTCTCTCAAGCGCCCGCTCGATCTCCGTTTCCGGGACAGTCCTCTCCTTGCGTAGGCCGTTAGAGAGCAAGGCGACGTTCCTTCCATGGAAGAAATAGAGAATGCGGTAGTTGAGACGACCAATTCTCACCCGAAGCTCATAGATTCCTTCCCGAAGATAATCGGCGTCAGGACGTTTCAATTCGTAGCCCACTTGGGCCAACCGCCGCACGCGTGCGACACATTTTGCATAGGCTCTTCGGTCGTTTCGCCGCAGATCAGCAAGAAAATCCAAAACCGGAACTTTTCCATTCTTTTCCCGGTAGAAAAAGACGTCTGTAACAGGCATTTCACCAACCCTTACTTATAACAATATTATTATACCCAATGATCCACCGATGTGCAAACCCATCTACCTAGAAATTCCCGGGGGGATACTTGTAGTCGCCGGTTGGGCTGCCGGAAACGCCGGTCAGAATACCTCCAAGACTCAAGAGCCCATTGCTGGAATCGTAAAAACCGTTTGCGGTCAAACTCGGCCCGTAGCTGATGTTGAAACCGACGACCCCCGGGTACGCCTCGGTCAAGACCGCGATGACGGACGGGTCCGTGTACCCGCAGTGCGGTTCCCAATGCACGGTACGTTTGAAATAGGCGGCCAGCTTGGTGGAATCGAGGTTTGCCTGGAAGATGTCCACCGGCCACGCAGTAAGATAGGCGATGGGAGTCGTGAGCGGTGTATGTTGGCTCAGCTTGTGGGAGTGGGCGTGAAAGCTGTTGAAATCGGAATAATACATAATCATGGCCGTGCCCAGGGTTTTGTGCGTGGCCTGCATGTTGGCGGCTTTGGCGCGGATCTGCGCGTTCAAGAAATTGGGTACGGCAATCGCCGCCAAAATACCGATAATCGCAACCACAATCAGAAGTTCAATCAAGGTGAACGCTTTTCGTTCCAAGGCTTTCTCCTAACTCACTCTTTGCTTGTTCTGCCCTGCGGCTTCTGCGTTCAACGGGCGGGCTGAAACTCGACATAGAAGACGTCGCCCGCACTCTTGAGCCCGTTACTGCCGGCATAGACGGTCTCACCGGTCCAAGGCGTGTCCGCACTTACCAAGTCCGGCCCTGGACTGTGGACATGATAGGCGGCGTTCTCCGCGATTGCGCCCGGCTCCAGCCCCCAGTACAAACCGCCGCCCCAGAAGTCGTTGCGAGCCACATAGTCGAACACGCCTTCGTAATCGTGTCCCGAGACATTTGTGTTGTTTCCGTACCCGATAAAGAACGGGTCGACGGGAATACTGCCGATATAGGCGATCGGTGTGGAAAGCCGGACCTGCCGGTACAGCCAATTGGGCCCACCCTCCGGCAGAACCGGATACGGCGGGTGGCCTGTGTTGTCGAGCCTGTACATCTCGATAGCAGTCCCGAGGGCGCGCATATCCGAATAGCACGCGCTCAGCTTCGCGCGAACCTGGGCGTTCATGAAATTGGGCACGGCAATCGCCGCCAAAATACCGATAATCGTAACCACAATCAGGAGTTCGATCAAAGTGAACGCGTGCCGGTTTGTACGTGTGCGGCTGAACATCAGAACTGGAATCTCAAGACTTGGGCTAGAAAACCCAGCACAAAGACTGTGGCGCAGATGACCGCACAGATACGGATGGCTTTGAGTTCGCGTAGAAACCGCTCGGTCTGTTCTTCATTCATGGTCGGAAACCTCACAATGATTCTATAGCATCTGCCATAAGTTGTTACAGGTCGACGAAAACCATGGAACTGACTGCGTGGCTACGCGTGAGTGCGGCACTGCGACAGTCCGCATGCTTACAAAACGTAGAATAATAGTCACGTAAGAACGGGTTTAGCCCGGATTTCCCAGGTAGCTTTTGCATCCGTGTGTGATAGAATGCATTTGAGC
>CAYTDF010000537.1:0-4126 GCA_964436365.1 uncultured bacterium
CGAGCCCAGTTCCAGAGGCTTGTGGAACAGGTGAACGTTTCGCGGTTCGGGAATGCCGGAGACGAAGAGATGCTCGGTCTCCCGGTCATAGAGATCGTCTTTCAGCAGGGTGATCGTCGCTTCGGCCTCGTTGTGGGTATAGTCCCGGTCGCGCGTCAGCCACTTGAAGACACCGTACATATCCTTCTTTGTAACCCCCATCAGGAGACCCTTGGTCTTCATCTGGAGACTCAGCGTGTGCAGATACGGATCGTCAGTCGGGGATGCGCCCGCGCCAACGCTGTTACGGAAATTGCGCGTGGGGTCGTAATCTTCGCAGTCCGAGAAATTGAGCGTGTTGGGATTGCGGCGAATGCCGGTCGTTTCCGGATTCGGGCGTGAACCCCTTTCATCATAGACGGTCTGGAGTGTAACGATCCTGTATTTCGCGGCTGGATTCTGGATCGCGGGATCGAGAATCGTGAGCCGTCCCTTCTCGTAGTCGATCGTAAAACTTATGCCTTCGGCCAGCTCTTCGCCATTGACGCTCACCGAGACGGAGCCTGTTGTAACAGGCTTCTCCAGATCGAAGATTTCACGCTGGGTTGTACCATACACAAACACGTATTCATTCTTTTCCTTATCAAACGGGAGCTCCTCCCCGAGAAACGTGATGTGTCCTTTCTCCTCGTCGTACGTATAATCCCGGTCCCGCTTCAACCATCTCAAATCGCCACCCCCGCCCATCTTCGCAATCGCCACGATGAGCCCCTTGGTGTGCATCAGTCTGATCGTAGAGAAAACCGTGGGATCGTCGGTGGGTATCGCGTTCGACCCTCCACACTTATTCATATCGACTTCGGGGTCGAAATCTTCCGCGTCGGCAAAACCCCGACTCCGCCTGCCCGTTCTTTTGGGCTGACGGCTGATCTGGGTCTCCACATCCACGAACTGCCGCCCCGGCCCCTTAACGACGTACTTGGCCTCTTTCTCATTGATGGCCGGATCGAGCACACGAACCGCACCTGTCTCGTAGTCGACGCTAAACTCTTCTCCTTCTGTCAGCTCTTCCCCGTTAAGTGTCACAGAAACACTCCCCTTTTCGAGAGGTTTGTGAAAAAGGAAGAGATCCTGCCGCGGAATGGCACTCACAAAAACCCATTCCCCGCTATCCGGATCGAACGGGAGTTCCTCTCCGAGAAAAGCAATCAATCCTGTATCTTCATCATACGTATAATCCTGGTCCCTCTTGAGCCAGCGGAGGTCGCCCGGTTCTTTTTTCCGGTCTCCGATGCCCAGCAAGAAACCTTTCGAGTAGAAAGGCAGGTCCAGGCAATTATAGACCATGGGATCGACAGTCGGCCTCGCGTTTGTGCCGACCGACCGGTTACGGTCAATACTCGCGTCATAGTCTTCCGCTTCGGCAAAACCCCGGCTTCTCTTTTCCGGCGGCTTAGTACTGTGTACGTAAGTATGATTTCCTGCAGTGAGTTCGAATTCGACGTCTTCACCGTGGATCGCCGGATCCAGCACCCGAACCGCACCCGTCTCGTAATCGACGGTAAAACCGACACCTTCTTCGAGCGTTCTGCCGTTCAGGGTCACGATGGCGGGCTTCTCAAGCGAGCGGTTCAGATTCATGATACTGGGGTCCGTCTCCCCCTGCACGTACAGATGGCCTTGCCCCTCCGCTTTGTCACTGATGAGGGTGATCTGTCCTTTCTCTTGGTCGTAAAGGTAATCGACGCCCTCGGTCAGCCACAAAAAACGCTCACCGAGTTTGTTGGGATTCAGAAAACAGACCTGCATATCTTCCGAGCGCACAGGCGAATAAAGGATAAAGACATTGGGATCGTCAGTCGGAACGGCGCCTGTACCGTTGACATTCGCAAAGTCGTGACCTTTGAAGGAACGGTTTTGGGGCATACCCATGAACTGTTTCAGGACGCTCTCGTCGCCCGGATAATCCACGGGCTCGGCATACATGCCCCGATCGCCACGAAACATCGTGTGTAAGCTCTGGGGAGTGATCTCCTCATCTCGAAGACGATAGTTGACTCGAATGGGTTTGCTCGAATCGCACAGTTCGGCTTTCAAAACCTGAATGATGCCTAGAGCCTCGTTGACTCGAAAATCGACACCCTCCTGGCCGATATGATCCCCGAGAAGCATCCGGGTGGTGCCCGGCTCGATACTCTTCACGGCGCGGAAACTCCACGGGACTTTCCATTTGCCGATCAGCACCAGACGCTCTTGCTCATGATCCATCGGAGCGGTGATCTTGATCGACCGGCCGCCATTGATGAGCGAATACCCTTTCCCGCCAGTCAGGGACCTGGAGTGCTCCTCGCCGTGAGGGCCGTACCATTTAACAATACGCACCTCGTCGAAACGTTCGATCGTGGGCAACACATGGCAGATCACGCCCAGGCTGTGGTTGAGACCATGAGTCACACCGGTGAATGTGAAATCCGGCGTCTCGCTCTCTTGCGCCTGCAAAGGCGTATATCCGGTAAACGGCATCACACACAACGTCAGGACGAACAGAAAAGAAGTCATTCCAAATGTGAGACCGGTGCGGTACTCGTTGTTACAGCTCAAAATCCTCATGAGTCTCTCCTTTACGAGGAACTTGGAGTTAGACAAGCCGATTGGATCCGAAAGATGGTTGCGCGCGTTGTTGGCTTGTAGGACAGCGGTAAGAAAACCCTCCCCACAGTCGCGGCGGGGGAGATTGGATCGTGTAACGGCGTCGGCATCGCAGGCAAACTCACGCTGACGGTCGACCGTCCAGTTAGCGATCCAGACTGCGGGATGAAAGAAGAAGAGGCATTGAATCAGCTTCTGGAACAGCTTGACTAACGCATCCCGGCGTCTGAGATGCGCCAGCTCGTGCAGAAGAATCCAGCAAACCTGATTCTCGCTGTGGCGAATAAAGAAACCCTTCGGAAGCACCAAGACCGGCGAGAGCAGGCCGCACACCAAAGGCGACTTCGCCCATGCGCTTTCGTATAGGCTAAATCTGTGCCGGACTCTCGCCGTCTGCATCAGCCAATCGACGCTGATCGGTATCATGTCGGGATGGACCGGCTTGGAACGCTTGATAAGACGCCGGGTATGCCATTCGGTATAAACCAGACGTCCGAGAAGAAACAGCGTCAGCCCCGCCCACAGCAGCATCAGCACCGTTAGCGATGGGAAGAGCGAGCTAAACACGAAGCGTGCGGACCGTGGTGCGATATTCGAGGCGGAGGTGGATACGCTTGTATGTTGGCTTCTAACGGAGACGACGCTTGGGTGCGCCATCTCCCCGACTCCCTCCACCGGAAGTGGATCGGTAGGAATCGGTGTAGAAGCCAACGAGAGAGGCGTCTGAACGGCGGACGTGAAGATCCCCTGAACGGGGACCGCCACTTGACCGGGCACGACGGTCTTCAGCAGAACCAACAGGAATAAGCAGTACCCAAACTGAGCGGGGACCCAATGGCGCACGGCAAGCCAGACGGCGGCCACCAGCAACAGAACGATGGTCGAATCGACGACTTGCGCCCCGATGAAACGCCCCCAAGAAACCGCGATTTCGTTCAACTGTTCGATAGCCATGGCATCACCTACTTGCTTTCCTCATAACGATCCAAAATGGCTTGGAGTTCATCGATTTCCGTATCCGGATTGAAAATTCACCGTTTGGGTACACCGAGAACAAAAACAAAATCACCCCTGGGTTCATCGAACGGGAGTTTCTCTCCAGCGAATGCGATCACCCCGTCCTCTTCATCGTAGGTGTAATCCCGGCCCCGCTTTAGCCACTTTACGTCCTGCGTCTGCACCATGTTGTTGATACCCAAGACAAGCCCCTTGGTCTGCATCGGCCTGTACGTAACGAAAACCATAGGATCGCCAGTCGGCCTCACGCTCGAATAGTTCAACGTCCTTGGATCGACTTCGGGATCGATATCTTCCGCGCGGGCAGCACTCCGGTTTGGTTTACCCTTTCGCTCGGCCTGTCGGCTGTTCTGAGTCTCCCGGTCGACAAACTCCTGGCCCGGTCCCGTGACAACATACGTAGCGTCTCTCGCATTGATACGCGGATCGAGAACCCGAACCGCGCCCGTCTCATAGTCAACGGCAAACCCTTCGTTTCTCA
>CAYTDF010000538.1:0-792 GCA_964436365.1 uncultured bacterium
CCGGATCGGCGGTGACGCCGTCGGTTTGGGTTTTTCGCTGGGCGGTAACACCTACAAGCTCTTCACACCGTTTCTGCTCACGTGGCTGGCCTGGTGGGTGAGTGCGGGACGGCCGGAGCTCCGCTGGGGAAGGTTCGCTAGCCCACTTGCGGCGTTTCTGCTGACCGGCCTCCTCGCCAACGCGGGGACCCCTCATCTCTATGAGACCGGGAAATGGCTCGCCAAATACGCCCTCTGCCTGCTCTTCTATCTTTCGCTAATCAACACCCCGTGGCGAAGCCGTACGGTCTGGGCTTGCACAGTGGGTTTCCTCATCGGCAACGCCTATCTGGCCCTCTACGTCTTTTTCGAGATTCTGATCGGTGGCGGGTATCGGGCCGAAGGCACGCTCGGGCATCCAAACCTCTTGGGCGCGTACGTGGTTCTCGCCTTGCCGCTGATTCTCCTGATCGCGTTCCGGACACGGCCGGGATGGGTTTCGCGAACCGCGTACGGTGTAGGCACGGCGCTTTTCCTGGCGGGCGGTTTAACATTCTCCAGAGCGGCCTACCTGGGTCTGCTCACGGTGGTCCTGGCAGGCCTCGCCTTTGGTGGGTACTGCTGGTACATCCAACTTACCCAAGGACTTGGGGTCGCTGGCTACACCCAGCCCGTGTTCTGGGGCGTCTACATCACCACCTTCGTGTTCTGGATTGGTATTGGCCATGCGGGCACGCTGATCTCAGCCATCCTCTTTCTTGTCCGCTCACGCTGGCGGACCGGCGTGTACCGGGCCGCCGAGGCCATGACCAT
>CAYTDF010000538.1:802-4123 GCA_964436365.1 uncultured bacterium
GCGGCCTACCTGGGTCTGCTGGCGGGGTTTGTGATGTTGTGGTTGGCGGGTAGACGGCACACTCTGCCCCAGCTAGCGCCGCTGGCCATAATCGCCTTGCCCCTTTGGCTCGCTGTGGGAGATACCATCGGCAGTCGCTGGTCCGAGTTACGGCTCGACCTTCGAGGAACTCGCCCCGAGTCCAGACTGCGAATCTGGAACGAGTCCTATTCCGTCGTCATGCCGGGCATGGCGATTACCGGAGTGGGGACGACCGATCAATTCCAGGAACGATGGTGGGGCCAACAACTGACGCCGGGGCCACTTCCCCCGGCCCCACGCTTCAACCACGCGCACAACGTTCCTCTCCACGTGCTGCTCACCATGGGTTTGGCGGGGTTGATTGTCCTCGCCTGGATGACTCTTACGATCGTCAGGGCCGTACCGCCCTGGTCGCCCGAAGGTCTTTGGGGTGAGCGAGGCAACGCCGCTTACCTGCTGGCGGGCGCGGTGGGCTTCGGGTTATTTGGCCTGGTCGACATGGTCCTTTTCACCAAAAACGTCATGGCGACAGCTATCTTGTATCTCGGTCTCATCGACTTGATGATCCCCAGAGAAGGAAAAGGTGAATCCGCGTGGAACGCCGTGAGCCGCTCGGAGAGCGCTGAGCGGGAGCCGCAGCGGGCAAAGAAGGCCGTCCCTCTGCCCGACCCTCTCGCAGACATCGACTCGCACGGGCCACCGCTCCGCATTCTGCACCTCTACTCGAACTACCGGTTCACGGGACCTGCGGAGATTGTGGTCGCTCTGGCCAAAAGGCTTACAGAGCGCGGACATCGGGTTTCGTTCGCGTGTCCCAAGCGTGCCCCCCGGGTGCGGATATCCAGCCGTGGTCTTACATGGCGACGAGGCGAAGACGCCACGGCATCGGACATGCTAGGGGAGGTTGAACGCGCTGGGATCGAAACCGAACCCCGGCTCGCACTGAACCGGCATTTCAATATCCGGGACAATGCAGAAGATATCGCTCTGCTCAGGCGGATGCTTTCGGGCGACACCTACGACGTCATCCATCTCCATCAGGGACACGACCGCAATCTGGCCGTACTCGCCAACAGACTCTGCCAAGGAAAGACGGCGGTGGTGGCGAGCCACTACCGTTCGGGCGCTCCCCGGGCCGGTATCCTGACCCAGTTGTTGGCGAACGGGGTCGATACGCTGCTGCTCCTTTCGGAGGCGGATCGCCGCGAAGCCTCTGAATCCCTGGGGCTTACGCCGGAGATGGTGGCGGCGATGCCCGGATTTGTCGACACCGGCCGATTCACCCCGGAGCGGGACGGGTCGGCCCTTCGAGCCGCTGTGGACGCTAAGGAAGAAGAGATTATTTTCGGTGTAATCGCCCGCTTCCAACCTTACCGGCGTCACGATCTGGTGATCCGAGCCTGGCTGAAGGTCTGCGAACGGCATCCCGAAGCCAAGTTGGCGCTGATTGGCCGGGGCGAGTATCAAGCGGAGATGACACGGCTAGTTGACGATCTCAGCCTTTCGGAGGCGGTCCGCTTTGCCGGATACTTCCCCGGGGATGAGTTCCCAGACGCTGTAGCGGGCCTGGATGGCCTGATTTACCTACGTCCGGGCTCCGATGGCAGTTGCCGCGCCGTGCTTCAGGCCATGGCCACGGGCGTCGTTCCATTGCTGGCCCCGGTGGGCGTGTTGCCGGACTTGGTCTCGGATGGAGAGTCGGGGCTACTGCTAGCCTCCGACGATTCCGAGGTCATTGCGGAGGCGGTGTGTGGGCTCTGCGCAGACCGCGACCGGCTCGAGGAGCGGAAGCGCGCCGCACGTCAACGCGCGCTGAACGAGTACACAACCGACCGGGTTGTCGAACGCCTGGAACGGGCCTACCGATATGCGATTCAGCGGAAATCCCGTCCAAGTTGAACGAATAATGAAGACAACGGACTTCATGCACGAAGCGCGGTGTGGCTAGAGACTCGAACCGGAACCAGGCATCATTTCAGTATCTCTCAAGGGTTATTCCCGAGCGGACGGCACTGGACGCCCGATTCCTATCCGTCAGCCACAAGGGGCAGTTCCTGGGACGCCACAAGCTCCTCCGCGAGAGAACCACCACAGGCGCGCAGATCGACTCCGTCTTGGCAAGCACCATACATTGGTGAAGGATCGCCATGGTTGGAACCATACGGATACGGCGACAGAACCCGGACCTTTGGTATGAGACCAACCCTAACGGGTGGGCATGGGTCGTTTTGCCTGATGAAGCCAGCCTGATTCCCGAACTGACGCAACACCATTTTGAAGACTGGTTCCCCAGTGAGCCGGACGAGCGGATTCACGAGCGCGAGAACGTGAGGCTCATACGCTATTGGACCTCCTCCAAGGGGAACCGGTATGTGATCGACGCCACACGAGTGAAGCGGTTTCGACAACGATTCCGCTCTTTATTCCACACAACTCGCGCCGAACGCACATGGATGACGGCGCTCGCTGCTGTCGGTGCCGGATTGCCGGTCCCCCAACCGGTCTCTCTGGGTCTCCATCGGCGAGGAGGCATGGTGCAGGAAACGCTGATCGTCTATCGCGCGTTGCCCGGAGGCGCGCCCGCGGTCCGTGTTCTTCAGATGAAGGGCGACGAACAGCGCCGTTTCCGACGCTGGTTCGCTCCCGCGGTTGGGCGGCTGGTCGTTCAGCTGTGGCGCGCGGAGATGCATCATCGAAGACTTAATCCTGGCAACCTCCTGGTCCACGGCTGGCCGGAAAAACCGACACTCTGGTTTGTGGGCACGAAACACATCGACCGGCTTACGGAACCACCCGACCTTGAAGCGATGGCACGACTCCTGGCGGATCTGCACGACCAATGGTTTCCCGTGCTCCGCACGGGAAGAATACGGCGCACGGATATTCTCTACGCGCTACGGACAGTGGCCCTCGCCGTGGGGGTGGAACAAGAGACCTTGATTCCCGCAATTCTCTCTCATTTGGACGCGTCTACATCCAATCGCCAACCCGGCGCTAAGAAATGAGTACCCCTCTAGTGCTCATTGTCGTGAGACACCGATAGCACCGCCGCCCGTCAAGGCATTCGTCCTTATTTCCAACAACTGTTCCCCACATAAGAGACCGGCCTTCAACGTAGGAAATATGAGCAAGAAGGAGTATGGTAGAAAGAAGAGTGACGAGAGGAAAACTGCCGCGAAGAGATATCCATAAATAGGGATATTCGCAAAAAAACTCGAACTTTCGTCTCGGTTGGCTTGAGTTTTTGTGAGTATGTGCCATAGTTAGTTGAATTTGAAGCGGCTCCCAACCTCTGGTTGA
>CAYTDF010000539.1:0-4121 GCA_964436365.1 uncultured bacterium
CCGCACTTCTAAACCGCCCTCAACACCGCCGCACTTCTCGACCGCCGTTTACACAGTGCAGCAGTTCGTGGGCGAACTCGTGCGTCAGCGTGCGGAAAGCGTCTACGGGTACAAGATTGTCTCGTAGAACGATGCGACCGCCGAATGATGCACCGAGTGCTCCCGGGCTGTCGGGAACAAACTCAGCGTACTCGAGCCCAATGCTCGCGGCTCGTACAGCCTGCTGCAGAGCCGGGTACTGTTGGGTTACGTCACCGCTTGCGTGGATGATGGACGGCAGTTCGTCACCCTCGGTTTGGCACACGTCGAAGACGTACACCGGCTTGAAAAGCGTGATGGTTCGAGGCTCTCCTCCTTCGTCTTCCGCCTTTTCCGTGTCTGGGTCTTGCCGCGATCGACGCACGGTCATCGGGGCCAAGATCATGATGCCCTTCTCGCCTTTCTTGACGTGGCGGCCGAGCTTGTTCCACTGCCTCACTCCGGCGATCCGCGTGAGACTTGGACGCTGGCCCAGCGCCAACATGAGATTCCCAAACGAATAGCGGTGAAACTGCGCGCAAAACTCGAGATAGCGCAACAGCCCTTCGGATCTTCCTTCCCGCAATTCGTCTGCCAGCGCCTGTAGGTGCTGATCGAGAGTTTGTTTGGCTTTCTGAATCTTTTCTGATCGAGAGCTACACCGGGTTGCAACGGTCGACATGTTCATCCTCCTGGTGGGTTGATGGTGCGCCGTCTCAGGAACTTGGACAGCACAGACAACCCGCCAAGAGGCGACCTCTGGCTACTGACAGACTGGCGCGCGGGCAATCAAGACGTAGCCGCAGCGCGGGTCCTGATAGAGAACCCGGTCAGCCGGGCCCAGGGGCACGTCTGTCCAGCGGCTCACCTCGAAGGTGTAGCCGTACTGAAGCAAATCGGTTGGATTGAGAGGATAGAATCGCATATTCAGACAAGGTTACATTCTCATCGTAATACACCCGCTGAATTCGTCAACCAGCGTGCGAAGGTATGCGGTCGCACGCCTTCGGTCATAGGCGTTTGAAAAGAGCCGACAGAGTCACCCCAAACGCCTTGGCTAGGACCTCGATGTTTTGCAGGCTCACGTTTCGCTTCCCCCGCTCAATCCCGCTTATGTAGGTACGGTCAAGTCCGCATTTCGCGGCCAACGCTTCCTGGGACAGGCTTTGAGCCCGGCGCAAATCACGCACACGACGCCCAAAACGAATACGAATATCAGCTTCTCCGGCCATGGATCACATCCTGACTGAAGGCGGCCGATAAGTCACGTAGAAGGCCTCTCCTGCTTGGCCTCCTTCCCGGCTCTTTGAACCGGATTATCGCGGACCTGTTCGGTCAAATGCTCTGTCTCGGTCTCTTGCAGTCTCTCAAGGCCCATAAACCCACGTATCACCAAAATAGATGTTGCCGAGCCCGCCGAAGAGAACCACCTTGCCACGCGCCGCATCATACGCCAGCGCGTGCTCGGCGCGCGCCGAGGGGCCGCTAACCGAGACCTGAACCCACTCACTCCCGTCCCACTCCCACGTGTCACCGACGTTGCTGTCGCTGTACCCGCCGAAGAGAACCACCTTGCCACGCGCCGCATCATACGCCATCGCGTGGTCCCTGCGCACCGAAGGGCCGCTGACCGAGACCTGAACCCACTCACTCCCGTCCCACTCCCAGGTGTCACCAAAATAGCTGTTGCCGCGCCCGCCGAAGAGCACCACCTTGCCGCGCGCCGCATCGTACGCCAGCGCGTGATAACTCCGCGCGGGGGGGGTCGTAGTGTTTATACCGCCCCACTCGCTCCACTCAGTCCCGTCCCACTCCCAGGTGTCAGCGAAAAGGCTCCCGCCGCTACGCTTCCCGCCGAAGAGCACCACCTTGCCGCGCGCCGCATCGTACGCCAGCGCGTGCCCGTAGCACGCCGGGGGATCGACAACCGAGAGTTGTTGCCAGGCGCTGGCGGTGTGGTCATCCGCTGTCACCGCCACCCGATAATCTGTACCGTACGCACCCGGCAAATCTGCTCCACAGTCCCAGATAATGTGTTTGCCGGTTCCCGAAGTGACTCCATCCCCCACATCGCCAGTGAGTGTGTGCGGAGCGATGGAAAACGTCAGGCCATCGTTATCCGACACTCGGACCGTGACGGTCAACGAATCACTGTCAGAGTCTGCCAGATCATAATGAATGTCCACCAGGTGCGAGCCGTCCGTGCGTTGCTGAGCCTGTACGTTGCTCACGTCGGGCGTCACCCCATACGCCCCAACGACCACCATTAGACCCATAATGAGGATATACGCGTGCATCGACTTCATGATCTTTCTCCGCCTTCGAGGCCGCCTGACCAGGTGTGACCTATTCATACATGCTCCAGTCCAAAACTGGAGTGTCCTCCAGATTGTCAACTGGGAACCGTTCGGAAATCTCGGTGTCTCTTCCCGTACTGTAGAACCATATCCTGCCCACGAGCACATCCAGATTGTCAATCGCAAGACGATTCGAGGCTGCTGTGTGTCTTCCAATGTCAGGTAGATCGTGATTGTCGATCTTCAGCCTATTGGAAACCCCGATATGCGGCGCGGACAGAACGGGAGGCCCCTCGCCGTCCCCATCATCACCCGGTTCGCTTTCCTGAACACTTGCCGCCAAAGAAACCGCCGCGCCTACATCCACCACCGCCATAGAAACCTGTTCCGCCTGGCTCCTGGTTTCCTCCACCGCCTGCGCGATCGCCACCAGGTCGTCGTCCGCAACGGCAAAATCGCCCCAGAACCGGCTGTTGATCTCTTCCATATACGCATGAAGCACCGAAACTAATTCGTGAAGACAACGGTAATACGTGTCGATCTTGTACTGCATCATGCAAAGATGCAGATAGAGTTCATGAGGGTCGTGAAATCCGGCTATCCGGTTCATATCATCCGATATCCGCCTGGCGAGCCCCGCTTGCACGATGTAATGAAACTGGTTGGAGATGAGCGTCTGCTTGGCTAAAGACCCGAGCTCCGCGATGAAGCTGGCTGCCGTATTGAGCGCCAGAGGAACGGCAAGAGAAGCGGCTGAGGAGACCAGTTCGTGGGCCGAACTGATACGGAAACGCCCCACGGATCCAGACAACGAGGTCCGGCCCGCGATCACATCGCCGATCGTGTATCCGACAGCATTCAGAGTTCCATCGCTGGTGTCGATTAGAAGCGAAAGGACGGAAATCCCCTCGGCGGAAACTCCCGTGATTCCTCCAGTAAACTGCACACCGTTTCGCACATATCGCTGCAGCGTATCGGAATCAAAATCGTTCAGGGTCTCGGGATCCGCCAGATTCGCCGCCCGGAGAGCGCACGCCAACTCGTTGTTGTCCGGCTGCGCCGTCACGTCACCAATCACGCTGACGAGCGTACTTCCGAGCGAAAGTCCCCGCCCAAGAGAGCCGAGCGACCCGGCGGGCGGGAAAACCATCGATACGCCTGTGAACAGGAGGATCTGCCCGCCCCGCAAGAGTCCAATCGCGATGTTACCCTGGCTGGGATCGCTGGCGTTCGCTGCCTCACGGTTCTGTTGCTCAAAATCCCGCCAGGTACGGACGATCATGGGGCTCAGCCGGACATCCGAGGAATAGCGCAGTCTGGCGTACAAAAGCACCGCCAGCAGTTCCTCGCGATCGCCAATCGGAACCAGGCTCTGCCCGGAATGCCGGGCCACAACCGGTATTCCCACCCCGGTGTAGCCGTTGTAGTTCAGCGCAGTGAAGAACTGGACAGCGTACTCGTTCCCCAACAGTCGGAAGTCGTAGACGATCGGCTCGTTATCGCCGACGCTCTCGGAGTAGATCCAGGGATCCGGAATATCGTACAGGTCCTCAGGTCTGGAACCGGCCGCATGTCCGATATTCGGCAACAACAGGATAGAAGCGAGCAAAATGGCCGGAAGAGAGTGATTGATCTTTATGATGCCACCTCCCGATCCCTCGCCACCACTGGCTCGAGAACAGAACGCTGATCTTTAGGTCCTGGGCACGTCGTCCTCTTAGAGTTTAAAGAAGTGGCCTCTCGGTTGACAAGGGGAGTATGTGCCATAGTTAGTTGAATTTGAAGCGGCTCCCAACCTCTGGTTGA
>CAYTDF010000540.1:0-4119 GCA_964436365.1 uncultured bacterium
TTCAACCAGAGGTTGGGAGCCGCTTCAAATTCAACTAACTATGGCACATACTCCTGAAAGACGATCAGATCGTCTTCACACCGCGCAACGATAAACTCTCCTGTCTCCCCAAGACCTTCGTATTCTTTGTGGGCGTCGACCATCTGGCTCAGTGTTGCCTCGGCAGATCCACCGGGATAGTCCGGACTTTGCCGCGCGTCAAACCGTGCGACCGCTTCAAGCAACCGCGCTTGACTCTGCACGGTCGTTACCAGACGCGCTTCTTCATCTTTGAAATGCTCGTTGTATTCAATGAACAACGCGATTCCAACGGAAACAGCACATACACCCACCAGTATCAACGCTAAGAGGAGGAGTTGTTTCCGGTCGTCTGTCATCGCAACCTCGCGTGGAACAATACCTCAAGACTGCAATCGAGCATGTGCCAGTGTTGGGGGCCGGGTCTCGACCTTTGAGAATTGTATTCTCGCTGCCCGGCACGCCTTTCCCCCCGCTGTGCCGGATACGGTCCACCGCGCTCCGATTATAGACACGGTAGACCATCGCGCGATGGGGACCTCCCGGTGACGGGCTACGCCTTAAACGCACCGGATGTGAGACCCTGAACAAAGGTCCTCGACGTCGCGGCGAAGAGCAGCAGCAACGGCACCGAGGCAATCGCATACCCCGCAAAGACGGGCCCGGCCAGGTCCAGGAACGAACGGCGGTAGCAGACCAGGCCGATAGGCAGCGTCATCATGCTGTCATCGGTCAGTACCAACCAAGGCCAGATAATATCGTTCCATGTAAACAGGATATTGAGTACCGCCAGTGTCGCCAGGACCGGTTTCGTCAACGGCAACGCCACGTGCCAGAACCGCCGCCAGACCGAAGCACCGTCGATCTCGGCGGCTTGAAACACGTCGGACGGCAATCCTTCAATGGAACTACGGATGAGAAAAATTCCAAACAGCTGCCCTTCGGTCCAATACGAAATCCAGAGTGCCCAACGCGTATTCAAGAGACCCAGGTCGCGATACAGAACGAACTTCGGCACCAAGTAGAGAATCCCCGGGATCATCATGCCACCGATGACCGAGTAGAACAGGAGTTCTTTCAACGGGAAACGCCCTCTCGCAAAAGCGTATCCACCCATCGCCGAGAGCGCCAAGACACCGACCACACCACCGGCGCTGGCCACGACCGAATTCCAGACATAGCCGACCATGGCTCGCGACGCAGCCCCATAGTTCTCTCCGTGAAAAGGAAAAGAGAGACTCCAACGCTCGTGGTCGAGCTGACCGCTATCTTTGACCGAAAAGACCAGCATCATCACACACGGAACGAGCGTGAGAATCAGCAGAAACCACAGAATCGCTTGGGGAAGAATATCCACGGCCGGTCGTCTTCGTCGCCTCTGCATCTACATCTCCTCCGTTCGCAGTACACGGAAACCGATGACAGTGAGCAGAAGAATGATGACGGCGATAGAAATCCCCAAAGCGGATGCGTACCCCAGGCGATCATAGGTAAACGCGTTCAGGTACATATGGTATCCCGGGACCATGGTTGAGGTTCCGGGGCCGCCTTGGGTGAGCACCAGTTGCAGACCGAATGCCTGCATCAAGCCGATGCAACCCGTGATCGCCAACAACCGGATCTGACCGATCAGGAATGCGAAGTCGATCTCGACCGCCCGGCGCAGGCTACCGACGCCTTCCAGACGGGCGTGCTCCAAAACAGAGACCGGGATTGTGTTCAGGCCCGAGAGAACGATCAGAACCGATATCCCCGACACCCAGGGGAATCCAATGCCCACCAGGCAGTACAGTGCCGTTCGAGGACTCCCCAGCCAGAGCTGCATCGGCTCGCCGTACCCCAGCCACCCTAACGCCGCGTTCAACAACCCCGAGTTGGGATCGTACATGAACTCCCATAGGAGCATAATCACGATTCCGGGCACCAATGCGGGAAGAAGAAACGCGAACTGGAAGAAACTACGGTTCCGCCGCGTACGCAACCCAAAGATCAGCTCGGCGGCCAAGCAGGGCATGGCCAGAGTCACCGTCAGCGTCAACGTTACGTAAACGGCCAGATTGATCAAACTGCCGCGCATCACTGGGTCTTCGAGTAAGTCCGTGAAATTTTGAAGACCCACAAACCATGCACTCTCACCGTCCCAGTCGAAAAAGGAATGATAGAAAGCGGTCCACGCGGGCCAATAGAAAAACAGAGCCAGACAGACGAATGTCGGAGCCAGCATCAAGAGATACGCACCCCGTTCGTGCCGTCCTTCTTGTTTCGGGTGTCCTGCCATTACCACGTCTCGGTATCCCACAGTCCGGCGTTTCGCCGCATGATCCGCTCGTGTGTCCGCCGCAGCCAAAAGTCGACCCGCTCGACGGCTTCGTCGGTCGAGATCGTATCGAAAAGAAGATCCTCGTACGTACGCTTCAATGCGTCTTGAAATTCGGCGGAGAGGGTGAAAAGAACCAGCGCGTGCCAATCCAGATAGCCCGGCTCCTTCATCTCCTTCAGCGCCGCCTGCATCAAACCGTCGTAGAGCGGTAGATGCTTGGTACCACGGACTCCCGGAATGGTAAAACCGATCTCATTGACCAGAAACTCCGCGTTCTCCGGCGTCGTCAGGAACATCAGCCAGTCCACACACAGCTCAACGACATCGTCACGAACCGCCGCGTTTGTGATCTGCCATGTTGAGCTGTAGCCCGCGTTTCCCGCGCCCGCCAAGGGACGCCCACCATACCGGCTGTCGTCCGCTGTAAGCTCGGGAAACGGGATCACTTTGTAGCGAAACGTACGGCGTGTGTCGTCTTCGATGCGCCGCATGTAAGGTGAGATCGCCTCAAAGAAGGCCGTCTTCCCTTGCAGGAATCGATATTGAAACCGGGACGGTCCCATGGGGATGCTTCCCGGCGCGTACTGGTTCATCAATAGTTTCGCCAAGCGCATTTGCTCGTGCATTCGGCCGTCGTCGGTACGGAATATCCCCTTCTCGACGGCGCGAACCATCTCTTGAACATCGATGATACCGTCCCGATGCAGAACGTCCATCTCGGGAATCAGATCGCCCCAAACCACGGAGGCCAGCACACAATCCACATACAAGCCGGGAAGATACGTCAAGTAGCCTGCGGCTCTCACCTTCTCGCAGGCTTCGAGGAATTCGCCAAAAGTTTTCGGGGAGGCGGTTATGCCAACCTCGTCCAAGATGTCCAGATTGCAGATAATGCCGACGCCGATCGTATCCACGCCAACCCAGTAGAGGTTGCCGTCCAGGGAGCGCATGGCGTTTTGCCATACAGGGTAGAAAAGATCGTTCCACCGGCTGTTCTCAAGAACGTATGGATTCGGTCTCTCCAGAAAGGGATCCATAGGAATCACCCAGCCCTTGGAGAAATCGGCGTCGCGGTAGACACCCATGTTCTGATAGATGATATGCGGAACGGTCCCGGCCACGAAGTTGGCGACGCACCATTGTCGGTAGGCCAGTTTCGAAGGCACGTTCACCAACTCGATCCGCACGCCGGGGTGCAGTGCTTCCCAACGGTCGGCGAGGATACGAAGATTCTCGTGCGGGTAAGGATTGATCTCGGACTTGACTTGACTAACGGTGGGATAGTAGTCGAGATTGTCGCCCGCATGCGAAACCCGGAGAACGGTCTCCGCTTGGCACAAGGCCGGGAGACTCCCAATGAGCGCCGTGAAGACGAGGACCCTGAAGTTTTCCATCCCGTGCATAATCACCCGCGCCAAAGCGTAGCTACACAACAATGCTTCTCGTTCTTTCAGCATTGTAGCACGGTCGCGGAGCCACGCGCGGCGATCTCCGTTGGATGACAACGCGGGACGCCTCTCACAGGCCTCACACCTTCGAGGAGTCGATTTCATCGAACTGGCGATTGAGCCGGTTGAAGGCGAAGAGGGCCAAGAAGACGAAGATCGCATAGAGCGCGCCGATCCTCTGGGGCCAGATCGTAACCGCACCGACTACACCGAGACCGGTCATCAGATCCGTCAGACGTTCGGGAAGACGCGATACTCCGGGACACGTCGGTGCAACACCGTCCGGCGATCGCACGGTCTTCCACGCGTGGAGCGCCGTTACGGTGACGAGCA
>CAYTDF010000541.1:0-4109 GCA_964436365.1 uncultured bacterium
AAGGTCTGGCGGGTGCGCATCCGGTTCGGTTTTCCCTTCTTCTGATCGAATTCAGACGCTTCCTCCTCGAAAAGCTCGAAACTCTCACACAGATAGGCGAAGCGCTCATTGGTGAATCCGGAGTAGTACTCTTGGAGTCGGGTATTGCGAGCCATATTTCTTGTAAAGTAAATATACTTGTCAACACCGAGCGCGTACTCATTGGAGGACATGAGGCATGCCGGACAGATCGTTGTCTTGAGCGTGTTGGGAAAATTCTCGTATTCCCCGACGGGGTGTGTATGGGGAACCATCCACTCATCCAGTACGACCGTCTGGCTTTTCGCCATGTACTGGTAGTTGAACATTTCGTTTTCGCAGACAAGACATTTGCAGTCTCGTGCCCATAGACTTTTTTTCTTCGGCATGGGTCGAATGCTCCCAGAATTTCACCCTGCATCAAGCACCGATGCGACAGAGTGCTTCTCCAAAGTTCTGTCCGTATACCCATGCACGTTGACCTATACCGCGTCGCGTATACGGGACGTGACTGTCGACAATGCCTTAGATTACTCCGGGGGCATCCATCTGTAAAGCAGCTTGGGGGAGGATTGTCCTTATGAACGACCTGATCGGAGGTGTTGTCACACCTGTGAGGACAACGCTAGCAGGGCTTGCAGGAGTTTTGCGGGGTCGTGGTACGTCTCAAGAGGATTGCTCGCTGAGCGTACCGGCATTTCGAAAGGTTAGATATCTTTGACTTCGTGGTAAGAAGAAGGCCGAGGCTGGATAGACCTACCTTCCGGCCCTCCCACAAGGGATTTGTGACAACGGTCGATACTCCGCGATTAGAACTTCATGATCTCTTCGACCTTGTCTTCAATGACTTTCTCAGTCCTTTTGATGAAATCGTCGGTTATCTTCTGGACCTTATCGTTCATCAACCGAACGTCGTCTTCCGGAATATGCTGGCCGTCCTTTTCCTTCTTGACGTCTTCATTGGCCTTGCGGCGAACGTTCCGAATCGCGACGCGCCCCTCTTCTCCGATACGCTTTGCGACCTTGACCAGATCGCGACGGCGATCTTCTGTCAGTTGGGGGATTGCGATCCGTATGAGGTTTCCATCGTTCGTCGGATTGAGACCTATGTCGGACAGACTGATCGCTTTCTCCATCTCGCCGATGACAGACTTATCATACGGCTGAATGACCATCATGCGCGCCTCGGGAACCGTCACATTCGCGAGTTGCCGCAGAGGCGTACGCGTCTCGTATGCCTCGACCATAATACCGTCCAGGAGGGCCGCTGAAGCGCGTCCCGTACGCAACATCGCGAGTTCGTGTCCACAGTGCTCCAGCGCCTGTTCCATCTCGAATTCGACTTCTTCCAAGAAACCTTCATCGATCATTGCCGTTCATTCCTCCGAAGAGACAAGCGTTCCGCTGTTGTTCTTCAACAGCGCTTCAACAATACCACGAGGTTTCATCATGTCAAAGACGCGGATTGGCAGCTCGTTTTCCATGCACATCGTGATTGCCGTCTGGTCCATGACTCGAAGTTCGTCTGCAATCACTTTTCGGTACGTCAGGCGCTCGTAGTGGATGGCATTCGGATCCTTGAGGGGATCGGCCGAGTACACACCGTCTACTCGTGTCGCCTTGTAAACCATACTTGCGCTGAGTTCCAGCGCTCGTAGCGACGCGGCTGTGTCTGTCGTAAAGTAAGGGTTACCCGTCCCGCCTGCGAAGATCACGACTCGGCCTTTCTCCAAGTGCCGGATCGCTCGTCGGCGAATGTAGGGTTCGGCGATCTCCGCCATTTCAATCGCGCACTGAACACGAGTAGGCACCCCGTGACGTTCCAGGGTGCCTTGTATTGCCATCGCGTTGATGACTGTCGCTGTAATGCCCATATAGTCCGCTGTTGAACGGTCGATCCATGGGGCATCAGAATCTGAGCCGCGCCAAATGTTTCCCGCCCCCACGACGACAGCCAGTTCCAGACCCGTCTCTACAGCCTCTTGGATCTGCAACGCGACCTCGTCGACGGTTGGAAAATCAATGCCATGCTCCAACGCTCCCTTGAGCGCCTCTCCGCTCAGTTTCAGTAGAACCCGGCGGTTTTCCTGCATAGCTTCTTCGTCCCGTGGCGGTTACGCGCTCTCTTCACCCAGTTGATAGCGAACGAAACGCCGAACGACGATATTTTCGCCGAGCTTACCGGACGCCTCTTTCACGACTTCACCAACCGTCTGATTCATCTCTTTGACGAACGCCTGTTCGAGAAGGCAAACCTGCGCGTAGAATTTCTCTAGGCGTCCGGTCACCATCTTGTCGACGACTTGTTCCGGTTTCCCCGATTCCAGGGCCTGCTTCGTGAGAATCTCGCGTTCGGTCTCGATTTCGCTTTCCGAAACATCTTCCCGTGCGACGCAGGTGGGGCTCGACGCCGCGATATGCATGGTCAAGTCCTTGGCCAATGCCGCGAAATCGTCGGTACGGGCAACAAAATCGGTCTCGCAGTTGAGCTCGATCAGGACGCCCACACGGCTTCCAGGGTGGATATACGAGTAGATCAACCCTTCTTTCGCCGTGCGCCCGGACCGTTTACCGGCGCTGGCGATGCCCTTCTCGCGGAGGTACTTCATCGCCTCGGCGACGTCGCCACCGGTCTCCTGAAGAGCCTTCTTGCAATCCATCATTCCCGCGCCACTTTTGTCGCGGAGTTCTTTTACTTGAGCTGCGGTGATAGCCATAGTCCTACTCATCCCTCGATTGGGTTTAATTGTTCTCATTCACAATCGGCCTGAAAGCCGATCGACCTGCTTCCACAACGCGCGACGGCCGCTTAGTCCTGGCTGAATCGCTTTTCAAACACCGAAGCCAACTTCTGTGTTGCCTCTTGCTCGGGTGTTGGAGGCGGAGGAGGAGCCTTTTCGACCGCAGGTGCTGGGGCGGCTGCGGCTGGTGCCTCGGGGGCCGCTGCTTGAACTGCGGGCGCTACTGCAACCGGGGTCACAGCTTCCTGCGCAGGTGGAGTCGCGCTCGACTCGACGGCTACCGGAGTTTGTACGACTTCCGCACCATCGGCCGCTGCGTCCATCATCGCCGCCTGATCCTCTTCAGACATATCGTCGCCTTCCGTGGCCGCGGCAACTCCCTCCAACACTGAATCGGCGATTCGGGATGTGATTAGACGAACCGCGCGAATTGCGTCGTCGTTGCCGGGGATCACGTGGTCCACCAAGTCGGGATCGCAATTCGAGTCTACGATCGCAACAACCGGGATGCCCAGGGTGCGGGCCTCGGCGATGGCGATGGCTTCTTTCCGTGTATCGGTGATGAAAAGCGCGCCGGGAAGGTTCTTCATCTCACGAATACCCGCCAGAACTTTCTGCATGCGGTCTCTGCGTTTTAGCAACAGAGTTCGTTCACGCTTCGTCAGCATCTCGGCCGTGCCATCTTCGAACATGGCCTCGATCTCTTTCATGCGGCTAATGCTCTTACTGACGGTCTGGTAGTTGGTGAGCATACCTCCCAGCCAGCGTTGATGCACATAAAACTGATTGCAGCGCTTGGCCTCTTCGATCACCGTCTCCTGAGCCTGTTTCTTGGTTCCCACGAAGAGAACCGACTTGCCTTCGAAGGCGATATCCCTGACGAAACGGCAGGCTTCTTTCAGGAGGCGTACTGTCTTCTTGAGGTCGATGACGTAGATCCCGTTCCGCTGTCCAAAGATGTAGCGTTTCATCTTTGGATTCCAACGACGGGTTTGGTGTCCGAAATGGACGCCGGATTCGAGAAGTTGCTTCATGGACACGGTGCTCATGGTTTGGAAGCTCCGTTTTACAGGTGTCCTGGTCGGCACGGTGACTCATCTGGCGTCATGGCGTGAAGCAAATGCCATGCAAAACAGAACTCCGCCAACGGGCGGGAGAGAGTCATTCGGCGCCAGCGACCCTGGGATGCGGGAGCGGCAAAGGCCGGAATCCCGGTGATAAACACAGTTTAAAAAGATAGCGGCCTCATCGGATGAAACAAGGGTTGGGACCCAACGAAGTCACCTGGACTCGCTTCTTATCAGTAGGATGCTGGCTTCGTGCGACGAATCGGCGAGAGGGTATCCCAGC
>CAYTDF010000542.1:0-1784 GCA_964436365.1 uncultured bacterium
CGAAGGCAGACGAACGGATTTCGCGATATCTACTACCTCACGTTGCAGGCGATGGTGAACGGAACCGGCGCGGCGCACAACGCTTATTCTATTGTCAGCGTCTATCCGGACGCTTCCATCCTCATCGAAGGTTACAGCGATCACGTCGACCGTTCGTTGGAGGCGCGGATTGTCGCGTCTGTGCCGGATGCCTCCGCGTATCGTTAGGCGATTCCTTGCCCTTCTTATTCCAGACCCTTGAACTCCCGAACGAATTCCGCAGTCAGGTCGATGTATGTGTATCCATGCTCCAAGGTTGCTTCGATGTGGCTGAACTCGGCCAATTCATTGAACGTGGAGACATGCAACCAATCGGGGTTGGAACTCATCGCCGCTTCAAAGGTGCCACGGTAGTAGGCCCCGGCTGGATCGTCTGGTTAGTGCACGCCGAATTTCGTTCGGTCTTTCCAGCCAGAACCGAGGAAGCCGCCATTCTTGGTCTTTCGACCGGGATTTCGAGTCTCGTCATAGCCGGGTGAAATCGTGGCGTGATGCTGCGCCGGTTTTCCGTTTTTGAATCCTTGGGTCTTGTTGTACTCGTCAATCTCGCCGCGCATGGTCTGCATGAACTCCGCCAACTGGCAATCCTCGACATCCACCAGGGTGTACTCTTCCACCGAGCGAAAGGGTCCCAGATACTCCGTTCCCTTTCCGTTCTGATAACTGCCGGACATGATGGGAAAGGCGGGAAGACCGGCTTTTTCCAGTTTGTCGAACAGGCCTTGCCACTCCGCCGGGGTATGTCCCCAAGCCGTCCAAACCATCACCACCGGGCGGCCTTCCACCTTGAGCATGGCGGGATGATCTTTGTAGCGATTTAGGAAATAGGACAGGTCGTGATAGACCGCGTCCAGGGGCGCGCGGCCCTTTTCATAATCGATGGTGATTTTCAGATTGTGGGCAACGGCTTTCTAGTAAATCGTATCCAGAATCTCATTCGTGCGATCGGGGTTTTCATCGTACCACCACGACACCGCCAGCGCGTCAAGCAGAGCGCGGTTCATCTGTTGCATGTGCTTTTCGATGATGGCGGGTTCCCAAGAATTGTAGCTGCCCACCAAGGGGGTCAAGCCGTCCAAACGTTCCTTTTCACCCCCCTCGGTCAGGGGTTTGGCGAATTTGTCCTCATGGAACCAAATATAATAGTATGCGAGGACGACTTTGTCTGTGAACGAAAAGCCCTCGGATGCGTCGGCCGCCACGGCGCAGGGAACCCTGCTCGCGACCAGCACGTAACCCGCCACGAAAAGTAGTAAGACCGTCTTCTTCATCTGTTCTTCCTGCTCTTTCTATTCTTTATGTTTGTCCTTGCCTTGGGAGGGAACGCTCGTACCTTCAGGCTACGAATAGACACACTCGCGCGCCGCGTCGGCGTAGGCTTTGAGGTTCTCGGGTGGAACGTCGAAGAAGTGATCGCACGCGGCCATGATATAGCCTCCGTCGCGGCCGAAACCTTCGAACAATCGGCGGACTTCGGCGCGGATCGATTCCGCATTGCCGTGCGTCAAGACCGCCAATTGGTCCATACCGCCGATCGTGCCCAGTCGGCCATTGTAGGCCTCGACCACCACGTTCGGATCGGTGATATTCCCGCCCATCCCTGGTGGGGAGAGGGTCTCGGAAACATCCGTTTCGTTTTCCACGATCAGGTCCAGGATATGGATCATGCCGCCGCAGGTGTGATATGTACAGATCTGGTCGATGTCGTGCAGCGCGCGGTGAATGGCGCGGTCGTAGGGCAAGCA
>CAYTDF010000542.1:1796-4107 GCA_964436365.1 uncultured bacterium
TGAGCGTGTCGCTGCTCGACCCGCCGCCGGTTTCGATCAGATCGAACTTCGCGCCCCGCAACGATTCTTTGATAAACCGGAGTTTCTTTCTTAGCAGAATCTTGAGGAACTCGTGCACCCAATCGGGATGATCCTCCGTCTCCAGGATCAGCCGCGTGGGTTCCATCAGACAGCAGGCATGTTGCCAGCACCCGGCCTGGTCGCCCCAGACGAACCCCCGTAAAATTCCTCTGTCGCCGATCTCATCGTAGGCTTTGACGATATTCTCTTTATTCAGAGAGGCGACCGGCATGTACTTATCGATGAGTTGAATGTCGTCGTGGCGCTTTACCAAGTATTCGGTAATCCAGGTTGTTTTGAGATCGCCGCCGGTCTTGTAGGTGAGCGCACCGTCAGGGGTTGCGATCGTGTGGTGCAGCACTTTGTTCTGCGGATCGTCGTTTACGACATCGATGCTCTCACGCCACTCCGGCGTCTGCACGATGTACCGCTCCGCGTTCGGAATCCAAAACTGCCCCATGGCTTCGAAATACTGAATCGCGGCATCCATCCCCGTCTGTTCGAAGGCGGTCAGGGCATCTACGCCGGCCATGTAATTGTCCAGATGGAACTGCTGCCACTGGTGAATCGTGCATGGCAAGCGGTCGGGTTTCTCGCGATGCAGCGCGCGCATCATTCGCTCTTTGGGTCTCATTGTCTCTTCTCCGTCTGTAGCGCTGGGGCAGTGTAGCACGGAATTCTACGACTCGCTCTTCGTGCGCAGCCAACGTTCGCGCGCCCTGGCCGTGGAGGACATTCCATGTGAAAAGGAGGCGGCCGGATCGGAGTTTTCCCCATTGGAACGGCGTGGTGGCACGGTTCATGGACACGTCGCGAGCTGCGTCTGATTGTGGAAACTGCTACCCTGCACACGGGATGGAAAAAGCACAAAATCCAGCCTGCACAGCGGAGGTCGGAGGTGACGTTGTTTCCCCCGGCCGACTGTTGACTCATTCTGAATGACGAC
The DNA here is from genome assembly GCA_964436365.1 of uncultured bacterium. Taxonomy (GTDB): domain Bacteria; phylum Hinthialibacterota; class Hinthialibacteria; order Hinthialibacterales; genus CAYTDF01. The sequence goes on from CAYTDF010000542.1 coordinate 2,803, forward strand.
TCGAATTGAGGACGACCATGAAGCCGTTACGCGCGGTTGAAATAATGGGCACGTGGGCGGCATTGCTCTTGCCGATCGACAAAGACGAACGAATCGATACCGGGCGTCTCGGTGACGAACTCGACGTCCTGATCGCCTCCGGCGTCACTGGCGTCTATTCCAACGGTACCGCCGGGGAGTTCTACACCCAGACCGAAGCGGAGTTCGATTGTGTCAACGCTCTCCTGGCGGAGCGTTGCGAGCGGGCTGGGGTTCCGTTTCAGATCGGTGCGAGTCATTCGAGCCCTCAGATCGCGCTGGAGCGTGTACGGCGGGCGAGGGCGATGGCTCCGGCGGCGATCCAGATCGTCTTGCCGGACTGGGTACCCGTTACCATGCAGGAGGCCACCGCGTTTTTGCAGCGTGTGGCGGAAGCCGCCGACCCTGTGGGGCTGGTGCTATACAACCCTCCGCATGCCAAGCGGGTCCTGACACCCCAGGAAATCGGTCTCTTGGCCCGTGAGAACCGAGGGCTCGTGGGAGTGAAGGTGATGAGTGGCGATGCCTCCTGGTACGCGGCGATGCGTGAGCATGCCGGGGACCTCTCGGTCTTTGTGCCCGGTTGCCTTCTGGCGACCGGCTACGGTCAGGGTGCCTCCGGTGCGTATTCGGATGTGGCTTGTCTGCATCCCCAGGGAGCGCAACAGTGGTATGAACTTATGAAATCCGATTTGGACAGGGCTCTGGAACTCGAAAAGCGTATCCTACGCTTCATAAAGGAAGATATCCTGCCGTTACGCGAGGAGTGGGGATACTCGGACCCGGCGTTGGACAAGTGTCTCGCAGCGATAGGAAATTGGGCATCGGTCGGCACGCGTGTACGTTGGCCCTACCGGAGCGTGCCCGAGTCTGCTGTCGCGAGGTTGAGACCGGTCGCACGAGAGCGAATCCCGGAGCTCTTCCCCGAAGGATGAGCGGAGACTGGAACGTAGAGCGAATGACTAGGCGACAGAGACGAGACCAGAGGATGCCCCGCACGTTCTCGACCTGGTACCGGTTGCGTGTGGTGACGTTCTCGCTGCTTCTTCTCGGCGTGGCCGTCCCCGTGCCGTGTGCGACATGGTGGACCGAACAGACCGTCGAGAAAGCCGAAAGCGTCGAGCCGGGACTCATCTACCAACAGATGCTCTATTCCTCGAACGACGCCAGACCCGTGCGGGCGCACGTTCTTCGGGTGGCCGGTGTCGGAACGGAGTTCCGATTCGATGTGAAGGGCAGTTACGGCGTCCGTATTCGCCCTTCGGTGATCGCCAAGGAATCGAAAGC
>CAYTDF010000543.1:0-4101 GCA_964436365.1 uncultured bacterium
CGCCATGGCTGGTGCCAATCGCGACGGCCAACGCATCCACGCCGGTCTTCTCGACAAACTCGATAGCCTGAACGGGATCGGTGAGCAGCTGCTCGCGTTTCAACGCGCCCTCAAAACCGTGGCCATCCTCTTTTTCGCCCATGCCGGTCTCGAGGCTACCCAAGCAACCCAGTTCGCCCTCGACCGAGACGCCCTTGGCATGCGCGGCATCGACGACCTTCTTGGTGATTTCACAGTTGTATTCAAAACTGGCGGGAGACTTCCCGTCGGCTTCAAGAGAACCGTCCATCATGACGCTCGTGAAATCATTGTCGATCGCGGACTGGCAAGTCTCGAAGCTGTTCCCGTGATCCAAGTGCATGCAGATGGGCAGCTGCGGATAAAGTTCGGCGGCGGCCAGCATCAGATGACGCAGGAAGTTGTCGTTGGTGTACGACCGGGCCCCACGGCTCGCTTGCACGATGACCGGGGAATCGGTCTCGACGCCGGCGGCGATGATGGCCTGGATCTGCTCCATGTTGTTCACATTAAATGCGGCCACGCCGTAACCGTTCTCGGCGGCGTGATCAAGCAGTTGACGCATAGGTACCAGTGGCATTGTTTCTTACCTCTTCAGTGGTGTGGTTTGGTGATGAGGATGAATTCCGAAAATGGTTGCGACTTTCCCGCCCATCTTCCAACTTCTGCGGCACAAACCTACCGGGAAAGACGAGACCGACTGCCCGCTCGGAACTCAAAGCATCGCAAAGGCTACAGTCTTCCATAACCTCTTATTGACAACCGTGAGGCTCAAATTTAGCAGAGTCAGCCGAATGCAGAAGCCTTCCTTGCCGATGTCCATGTGAGATGTCAGTGCGGCGGCCCCCCCCCCTGGAGACAACTACTCGCGGGGTAGACGGCCGAGCGCGTGGAACTCCACATCCCGGACAGCGATGGGCAACGGCGCTTCTTCAAGATGGGGGAATCGGTCGAGACAGGTCCGCAGATTCTGCACCACCGCCTCATCGACAACTGGCACAGACCACGTCTCAGGAAGTCGAGAATCATCGGACAGAACCAGAGCGCGACTTCCCTCCTCTCCCGATTGGTGAACGTAGGCCTGATAGACGCCGGACTTGAGAACAGGCGTCTTTCTACGAATGTCAACGGAGACCTCTAAGCACAGATCCAAGGAGAGAGCCATTTCCGGGATGGATTTGCGGTGAAGGTAGAGACAGCGCGCTTCCCGATTGCTGCGTTTCGTATCGGTCACGAAAACCTCGAGCGACTCGCAAGCCTCCGTGAAACGCAGCACGTCAGGATGATCGCCAGCGATCTTGGCGACTTTCTCCGGCGCGATTATTTCACAACCGGCCACTCGCATACGCCACCTCACCAGCGGGCCATAGAGAGACAAAGGGATCAGCATGCAAAGTAGGAAACAGATGCCCAAGGCTTTGAAGTAAGGCACACCGAAGGCGAAATAACTCACGGCAAACGAAGCCGTGAAACAACCGAACGCGACGTTCTTGAATGTCGTGTAATCGATCGTCCCCGCACCGCGTTTGGCGAAAGGATCGCGCATCGACAGATGAACCGTGAGGAAATAGAGGAATGAGAAGATATAGAACGACACGCAGAAAACCGGCAGCCAAGCCGGAAAGAAATCGCTGTCTCCACCACCAATCGCAACACGCACAAGAACGAGCGTCGCGAAGACGGAGCCGGCGCACGTGAGCCAAATGACGGATTTCCAACTCATTGTCTCTCCTCTCGCTCACTTGGAAGACGCGTACACGATACAGGATAGCGGTTTGTCCAGGTACAAGCGTCTGCTGGGGGATTCGACGTCTGGCCGCTCAGCGCTATGATCGCCTAATGACAAACTCGGTCAATCTCCCAAACGGTGCGAGTCCCTCTCCACACGGTTGCCCTCCACACGACCGGTGGATCCATGCTGTCTGGCTGCTGGCGGTCGTTTGGGCGGTCGTCGTGGGATACACAGCCGTGCAGAAGTACATGAACCTGCACGCGGGGTACGACCTAGCGGTCTTCAACCAACTCCTATGGAACACGTTGCACGGTCGTCCCATGCAGTGTTCATCGCCCTGGCTCCAGCCCTATTTCGGAACCCATTTTGCGCCGTTCCTCTATCTCTTGACACCGCTCTACGCCATCCATCCCAGCCCCGCGTGGCTGATTCTGCTGCAGGTGGCGGCGCTCGCCTCCGTGGGACCGGCGCTGGCGTATACATGCCGAAATCTGGGTCTCGGTGTACGGCTGAGCCTGGTGTTGGCCCTCTCATTCTATTGCCATCCTTCCATACAAGGGATAGCGCTCGACGACTTCCATGTCATGTCGTTTGCGCCGCTGCTGATGGCGCTAACGATCCTGGCGATCAGTTCGGAGCGAGACGGGTGGGTCATCGTTTCGCTGGGAATCTTGGCCACGGTGCGCGAGGATTTCAGCGTGGTCGCGACGCTTTTCGCGTTGGCGTGGTGGTTGCAGAACCCCCGCCAAGTCCGGCGTCTCGTCCCGGCGGGTATCATCGGGATCTATGGTCTCGCCGTTCTGCTGTTCTGGATGCCCGCGTTGCGACAGGGCCTGGAAACGCCCTTCTTACAGCGGCTCGGTGTAGAGGGGAATTACCTCTCGGTCGTTGGTGAGCTGTTGAACCCGGTACGATGGTTCGAATCCCTCACGGTCCCGGCTCGTCTGGGCACGGCGTTCTCTCTGCTCTTCGCAACCGCCGCGGCACCGTTGCTTGTTCCGCGTTGGTGGTTGGCCCTGCTGGTGCCTGGGATCGTGTTCCTCTTGGGCCAAGAGCGGGGCATGTATGAAAACATCGCCGCTCATCCTCTGCACTACACCGGTGCTTGGGCCGCCTCCATTCTCGTCATCACGCCATTCGGCCTGTGCCGATGGAAAGAACTCGTGCCAAAAGCGCAGACGGAACGCGTCTTGGTCCTGGCGGTGCTGCTGGGGACGCTATTCGTGAGCTGGAGTTCCGGCTACATCGGAGTGCGAGACCTGTGGAGGCCGCAAGACCGGGCAATCTGGACAACCGCCCCAGCACATCGAGAGAACGCGCACACAATCGCCCGCTCATTGTCTCCCGAACTCCGCCTCATCGCTTCTCACCGGCTGATCTCACTGGTCTCCGATCGGGAGAACCTCTGGGTGCCCGAGCAAATACCGGTCTTACGAGAAGACCAACTGCCCGTGTTTCTCCTGCTCGAACGCCAGGTCATCGACGACTCGAATAACGTGGAACACAAGCGTTTCCAATGGGCTCTGGACAGCGGATTGTGTACTTCGATACACGAAACCCCGGGAATCATGCTGATCCGGTACAACGGCCAAGAAGGCTGATCCCGCAACCTCCTAACTTTGAAAAAGTTACCTATTGCTCATTCATCATGAGGCTCAAGTTCCCCGTCCGGAGCGTGCGAATTGCGCGGAATGAAAGGGCTGTCAGGACGCGGCGAGCGATCTGGGGAACTTTTTCAGCCCCAGAGTTATGAAACTCCTTGACCCAGCCCCATCTATCGTGTTTAATCTCAGTCAGTTAAGAGGAGACTTTCATGGCGACGCCGCAGCCCCGTCCCCCAGAAGCCATTCCAAAGAAGATTTATTACTCGATCAGCGAGGTGAGCGAGTACACGGGTGTCGAGCCACACGTGCTGCGCTATTGGGAGACCAAATTTACCCGGCTGTCACCCAAGCGTGTCGGCGGCAATCAACGTAAGTATACCCGCAACGATTTGGATCTGCTCTACGAAATCATCTACCTGCTCTATCACGAGGGGTACACGCTAGATGGAGCCGAAAAGAAACTGTGCGCCGGGTTGGCAGCTGTGCGTGCGGAACGTAAGGCAGAAGAGGCGGCGGCAACCACAAGGGCAGACAAACAAGCGCCACCGACAACGGGAAGTAGTGATCCCGGTAAACCCAGCAAGGAACTAGTAGATTCGTCCGACGTGACACCAGCGGCCCCTCTCAAACATCATGGGATTCCGCGCGACGAAATACGTTTGCTCCGGAATGAGATCGCCGACATTCTCAAGGGTCTGTAGAAACATCTCCAGAACAACTGTCGTCTCAAAATAGAGGGCCGAACTT
>CAYTDF010000544.1:0-4087 GCA_964436365.1 uncultured bacterium
AGCACCCAGCTCGTGCGCGAATGAGTGCAATTGACGTCATGTTTCTAGCCCGTTACGGTGTGTAAGTAGGGGCGTTCGGGCCCCGCACGAGCAGGCTGCGTGCGAGAGGGCGTAATTGAAGACAAGACGATTGCAGGGTTTCACACTCATCGAGTTGCTCATCGTGGTTGCGATCATTGGGATTCTAGCGGCAATTGCGGTCCCGAATTTCTTGAACGCGCAGGTCCGGGCGCAGGTGTCGCGAGCGAAAGCCGACATGAGGGCAGTCGGCGTGGCTGTGGATAGCTATACGGTCGACCGCAACCGAGTTCCGATCGGCTACACGGAAGGAGCACGCTTGGGTCTTTGGGATGGCGACCACCGTGGCAACGCCTACCACGCCTTGACCACACCGGTCGTGTATCTCTCTTCGATACCGTTCGATCCATTTGTTGAAAAGCGCCCCGGAGGGTATAGAGACCCGATTGGGACCGATACGTATCGATACTACTGGTACGGGACCTTCTACGGGGATTATCCGGGCTATTCCGGGGTCTTTGCGCTTGGCTACACCTATATGCAGCGTTCAATCGGACCTTCGTTTGTCGAAGAGCCCCCGTATGAGATCGATATTCTGACCCATAATCTGTCGGCGAATATCTATGAATCCTCGAACGGGCTGAAATCTCAGGGGTATCTTTTCCGAACGAATAAGGGCTTTTACAAGCCTCGCGGTTGAGTCTTGCCGCTCTATCCACGGATGGGGATACGTTGCGGGCCGAGCCGTACGCGCACTTGGCTGGGCGACGCGCCCGATTCTTCCAAGAGCACGATTTCGTTGCGGCGTTCGAGCCACGCATCGGGGAGCCATTGCTCTACGTATTCGCGCGCGGGCCATATCCGTCCCACCAGCCGTCCATTGAGCCACAACATTCCCTTGGTGAGCCCCTTCGCGACCAGGTAGACCGGGGCAGCGTCCGGTCGGCCCTTGCAGGTCAGGGTGGTGCGCAGGTAGCGCATTCCGCGAGCCCGTGCCCGGCCGAGAGGATTCCAACTCAACCTGTCCGGATTGAACCCCTCCCCGTCTTCGATGGAGAGCCGAGCCCGGTAACGCCACTGTTCGAGGGCTTCCGCGAATCTGCCGACCATGACCGGTCCAAGCAATCCCTTGAGATCGTCTTGCATCCACAAGCGATGATGTCCGTTGGCATTGATCTGCCATTCGCCCTTTATGTGGCCCATGTTCTCCACCAATACGGCGAGGTCATACTCTCCTTTGCTCAGACACCCCAGAGGAACTCGCGCGCTGGGGGTTGCCGAACGGTCTTCGGGGGGAGGTTCAGTTTGGTGGATGAGACGGCCATTGAGGTGAACGTTGGCCCGATCCGCGAAGGCGGAAAGATAGAGTTCCTGGATGTAAGGGCGGGGGACAGTGAACCGAGAGCGGTACCAGGCGTACCCTTTATAGTCTCCGTGCAGGTCCATCGCCAGTGGTTGGGAATCCACGGTCCAGCGGGAGTCGTCGTAATCCGGCTTGGCCTCGTCGTCGGCGGCCGCGCACTGCCAGGCTCCCAATGTCCAGACCGGTTTGCTCCGTTTTATGCGCTTCGGCCGCTTCTTCTTGCCGTCGATCCCGACAATCTGCATTCCCGGCGCAGATTTGCTCTCCTGTAGCATCGTGCCAGCCGATGTGGTTCCCACCCACTCACCACCGACCACCAGCGCGTTCTCTACGGGATGAATGTCGCGCTCGATCGCTGTTGGGACGATCACCAAGGTCAGTCCCTTATCCCCGATTCGCTTCGTGACGACAGAAATTCGCTTCTTGCCGGTGATGGATACGGTAATTTCGTCATCCCCGGTTTGGGCGACGAATTCGCAAGAACCGTCCGGAGGCGGCGATGCCACGGCCACCAGCCAAGCGTTGTCCGTGGAGACCAAGGCATGGACATGCGCGGTGGAGCGGGAGACTCGAAGTCCGGCATCCATTTCCGCTTCGGAGAGATGGATCCGGCAACCTTTGGCCGGAATTTCGATGTCGTATTCGACGCCGTCCGTGGCGGTGACGTGTGCGCGGTGGAGACGCTCCGTGGGGTTGAGAACAAAAGAGACGCTTCCCTTGTCGCCCGACCGGGTGAATGTTTTCAGCGCCTTGTTATCGGTCCTGAGTGACGGTCTTACCGGTGCGGATGCCGCCAGGGCCGGTTCGATGGCCTGTGCGGCGCGGGCGCAAGCCGCAGTAATACGGAATCGCTCGGCGACTTCGCCGCTCTCCTCCAGGACCGTAACGTCACCGTATCCCGTGGTATGGCCGTACATAACCGAATGGCCGAAGTTTGTGCCTCCATGCCACATATAGTAGTTGTATCCGGCTCCGCCTTCAGCGAGCACGCGCCAGGTCTGATAGGCGAGTTCTTCGGGGGTGCGCAGCATCCACGTTGGGTGGTCCTCCCAGGTGTGGTACCAGAAGGGCCAGAATTCGGTGGCATGAAGGGGGGCGTCAGGCTGCTTGGCACGCATCTCCGCGAACAGATCGGCGGGCTGGTGCGAATTGATGCACTCGATAGCCTCTTCGGTCCCCCCCATACAGGTTGTGATCGGTACATCGATGCACAACCGTTGCGCGGTCCGCGCCAGGTGCTCCAGATAGAGGTGAGCATCGAGCTCGGAGCGGCGGACGTTTCCGAGCTCGTTCTCGATTTGATAGAGGATGACGGTACCGTCTCGGCCGATCTGCCGTTTGGCGATGATCGGAACCAGGGTTTCGAACCAGCGATCCACCTCCCGCAGATAGAGGCTGTTCAGACGGCGGAATTCGAGTCCTCGTATCGATAGCATCCATGCCGGAAAGCCTCCCATCGAGACTTCGGCGCAGATATAGGGGCCGGGCCGGACGAAGACGTAGAGATCTAACTCGGCGCAGAGGGCAAGAAAGGCGTCGATATCCAGCTCGCTTTCGAAGTCGTAGCGCCCTCGCTCCTTTTCATGAAGTCCCCAGTAGACATAGGTCTGGATGCAGTTGAGACCGAAGGATTTGGCTTTCTCCAGGCGGTCTCGCCAACTTTCGCGCGGAGTCCGCCAATAGTGCATGGAGCCCGAAGTCAGCCAACGGCGTGTGCCGTCGATGATGAAACTCCTTGCGTCGTATGTCACGAGGGATCTTCTTTTCTTCATGATGAGGCGCTCTTCCGGACGCTTAGAGTTTGACTTCCTGCCCCGTTCGGCCCGATTCATACATCGCGTAAGCGACCTCCGGTGCGTGCCGCGCCATTTCCAGTGTGATCATCGGGTCCCGGTTCTCGCGAATGGCGTCGGCAAGATCGGCTATGATACGTACGTGTCCAGCGTTTTGGACCGCCATGGGATCGGCGGTGACGGCGAGATCGTTATCGTCGCATACACCGTATTCGTCGAGCATCCGCTGGGCTTCGTCCTTCTCGTCGTCGCCCGCGATTCTCCAGTTCATCAAGCCGCGTTCTTCGGCATGAAGATGGCCGCGATCACCAAAGACCATGTACTGGCCGGGGACCCCGGGGTAACAGCAGGTTGTGGTGGCGAGGGTGCCGATCGGGCCGGATTCAAACTGGACGGTTGCCAGTAGGTGGTCTTCGGCTTCGATATCGTGTGCGAACACACCGTATCGAGCGTGGACCGACTGAATCCGTCCGCCGAAAAAGATCATCAAATCCAGGCTGTGGATACCCTGGTTCATGAGCGACCCACCGCCGTCCATAGCCCAGGTCGCGCGCCAGGTTCCATGCCGGCCTTCGAAATACTCATCGGCACGGTACCAGGGCAGAATGGCGTAGATTCCCGCTACACGGCCCAAGCGGCCCGCTTGAATGGCTTCTCGCATCTTGATGTACAATGGGTTGGCGCGTGATTGGAAGATGCAGCCGCATTTTACCCCCGCCTTGCGAACACCGCCGAGTAGATTCTGTATCTTCTCGGGTGTGATTTCAATCGGTTTCTCTAGCAGGATATTCTTTCGGGCCTCGGCGGCCTGAAGCGCGTGTTTGGCGTGCATTCCACTCGGCGTAACCACGGAGATGACATCGATGTCCGGATCTTCGAGCATTTTCTCGTAGTCGTTGTATATGCGACAGCC
>CAYTDF010000545.1:0-4056 GCA_964436365.1 uncultured bacterium
CCCGTCACCTCGGGCGTGCCGCCGGTTCCGCTATAGACCGTGGGCAGACCCATGGCCATGGCCTCGGCCAGAGCGAGCGAAAACGACTCCGCGCGCGAGGGAACAGCCACCGCATCGCACGCCGCCAGCACGCTCGGCATATCTTGGCGATACCCCGTGAATGCAACGCGTTGCCGCAGATTCAGCTCGACCGCACGGTGCAACAACCGGCGCGCGTCGGGCCGTTCCGCATCCCCGATAAACAGCAGAATCAGTCGGGAGTCGGGGGGACGGTGCGCGATCAACTCGAGCAAGAACGCCTGGCCTTTGGCGGGTGAAATCGTACCCACGCAACCGACCACGAACGCCTTCTCGGGGATTTCGAGTTCCTCCCGTACTGGACAGCCGTCGACATCTGGGTGGAATCGCTCCAGGTCCACGCCCGGACGAATCACATGAATCCGTTCGCGGGGCAGTCCATCGACGCTCAGTTTGAACTGCATGTAGATCGAGGGAACGAGGAGGGCGGCGCACTGAGTCGCCTTATATTTCCGCAGCGCCCCGCTTCGCAAGCCGTCGGCCTGCACGAACCCCAACGCAGGAACACCGCAACGCTTCGCGATCCCTACCGCGTGCGGAATGGTCCAAAGATCACCGGCCACGACCACGTCCGGCATCTCGTCCGCGACACGACGAACGGCGGAAGGCCTCCTTTTCAGGATTTGCACACAGGCGGAACCGAGTCGCTTCAAAACCTTTCGCCAGGCCACAAACTCTTGCGGCACATGGGGAATCCCTCGCTCTAGAAAAGCGTCGATCCCTCCTCGGTCGAGCCCGTAGAGCGTAGGTGTGTGTCCGTTGCGTCGGGCTGCGGCGGCCAGTTCGGCGAGATGCCGTTCCGCTCCACCTCGCCCGGGGTCCTGGATGATTGCGATCTTCATGCGTTCAGCGTCTTCCGATTGGGAATCGCTCTCGGGAGACACAGTAGGGTATGCGTCGAGAGCCCACTCCGAAAGCGCACGCGAACAACGCGCGCAGTCAATCCTACAGAAGTTCGGCCACCACCGACCGAACCGTCTCCAGCGACACATCCTCCAGGGTTCCTTGGGGCGAGCAGTCGTGCTCGTCGCGCTCGGAGAACGGGAAATGCCGGTCGTGAGTCACAATCTGCCCGGGACCGGAATAGGGGCCGGATACGCGTGGGTCCGAAGCGCCGAAGATCGCCACTTGCCTTGTCCCCAGCGCGGCCGCGATATGCATGGGACCCGAATCATTCGTAACGAATACGTCGACACGCTGCAATAGCGCGGCCAGCTCTTGCAGTGTCAGCCCGGTCTGAACGATTGCGGAGGGTTCGCGTGCTGCGATCCTCTTCGCCAACGGCTCCTCTCCGGGACCGGCATGCAGCAACACGGTCGCGCCCCGCTCGGCCGCGAGCCATCGAGCCAGTTCCGCGTAGCGGTCCACAGGCCACATGCGCCCCGGGAGTCCTGCGCCGGGCTGCAGCAGGACCCTAGGTCCGGTGGATTCACGCAGACATTCCAACCGTTCGTCCAGACGCGCTTGGGCCGCCTCGTCCACCTTCAGAACCGGATCGGCAGGAGGAACATCACCCAGTTGGGAGAGAATCTGACGAAAATGATCCACTTGATGTGTCGTCTCCCATCCATCGCACGGCGTCATCAGGTCCGTATGCAAACAGGAAGAGAAATGTGCCGTACGCAGGCCTACACGTCGGGGAATACCGGTGGCGCGAATCAGCCAGTGCGTCGTGGGGTTGTTCTGCAGGTCCACCACGACGTCAAAACGATGCCGCCGGATATCACACAGAAGCGTGACCAGGTCCCGCAGGAACTCCACGCGCCGTCCCTGCCGCCATGTCGATTTTCGGCAAACAAAGAGCCGGTCCAAATGCGGATCGCATCGCAGAAGGTCGTCGCTCGGGGGGGAGGTCAGCACACCGATAAACGCGTCCGGCCATGCCATGCGGGCGGCCGACACTGCGGCGCTGGCCATCACGGCTTCACCGATATCGTTCAACCGGACGATCAGAATACGTTCGGGCGTAGCGTTCATGCGAGTCCAATCACGATCGGCAAGGGTACGCCTCGGCAACTCGGCCGTACACCGCGAGCACGCCATCCACCATCGCCTCCGGCGAAAGCCTCCGGTGGGTAACACGCCAGGCCTCGTCGGCCATCCTCTTTGTCTCGTCCGGTTGGGTCAACGCAGCTTCCAGCGCTCGAGCCATACCTTGGGCGTCTCCGGGACGCACCAATCGGCCGGTTTTGCCCTCCACGAGGAGCATCTCCGCCCCGCCGCACGCGGTGCCAACCGCAGGAAGCCCCGCAGCCATGGCTTCGAACAGCGCCATCGGACACCCTTCGGAGATCGAGGAGAGCGCGAAAACCGACGCGGCTCCTAACAACGCGGGAACGTCATTCCGCTGCCCCAGCATAATCAATCGATCCGGACCGAGCCGCTCCTGGCCGTAGACTTCCAGTTCAGCTCGCAACGGTCCATCGCCGACGAGAACCAGCGAAACGCGGATGCCCATCTGGCGAAGCGCGGCTACCGCGTCGATCGAGGTTCGGTGGTCCTTCTCCTCTGTCAGTCGGCCCACAGAAAGAACGACGGGAGAATCGGTGGGCCAAGGTACATCGGGGAGCGGCGCGGAATCTCCACGGTAGCGGTTCAAGTCGATGCAACTCGGCACGATGGCGATTCGGTCATTGGGGACACCGACCGCCAAGAGCGCGTCGCCGACCGCTTGCGAGACCGCGATATACGACGCAACCCCGGTGTGGTATTTCCAGTTGAGGAGCAACGACCGGCGCACGGGAAACGCCACGCGGCGATGAACCACGAGCGGGGTACGCAACCCGAGACTGTGAGCGAGACGAACCAGGCTGTGAGAGCGGGCGTCGTGGGTATGAATCAGGTCCGCGTTGCGGGCAATTCGCAGCAGGCGGTACGCCGAGCCGATATCCCACGAGCCACGCAGCGCACACTCTTCCGGCCGGACTGAGACATCGGTCTGAAACTCGCGTAGCGTTTCGGGGATCGGGCTCGTGGGAGGGCAGATCAGACGGCACGAATGTCCACGGGAAAGCAACTCGACGACAAGCCGTGCGACTTGCCGTTGGCCCCCACCCGGGTGCTGGCCGGAATCGATATGAACGATGCGGTATTGACTCATATTCCACGCGCCGTCCAGACAAGACTTTCGAGAGACGCTCTAGTCTTGGACCCGGCTCGCGGCCGAGACTCTCTCAGCGCGGGAAATCTGATTGATTCGGCGCTGGTATTTCCCACCGAGGAATTCGGTATACAGAAACGCTTGCAGAATACGTTCGGCCACGTCGCGGGAGATATAATCTGCCGGAAAACAGAGCACGTTGGCGTTGTTGTGGTGCCGGGCCACTTCGGCGTGCTCTTCATTGAACGGCACCACCGCGCGTATTCCCAGCACCTTATTGACCGCGATAACCATCCCGTGCCCAGAACTGCAGATCAGAATCCCACGGTCAACCTGACCCAGCGACACCAGTTCGCCAACTTGAAAAGCGTAGTCGGGGTGATCGCACGAAGTCGTATCGTGCGTGCCGACGTCGAGCACGTGGACGCCCAGCCCCTCCAGCTTCTCTTTGATGTGCTTCTTCATCTCGTAGCCGCGATGATCGCCGCCGATCGCGAACCAGAGTTTGTCTTCACCGCTGAATCGATCTTTGACATCCAACCAACAAGAGACCAGACCGTCCACCGCGCCCGCGATTTGTTCCAAAACCGATTCGAATACGGAACGCTCTCCGCCGACCGGATCGGCGATCGAACGCACGGGAGTGGGTTGAGCGAACGCGCCCAGAGGCCGAAGTTTTGACGCGATGGAGGGGAAGTGTTCGAGAAGGTAGTCGTCGTGCGTTTCGTCCAGTGTGAGAAGGAGGTCCTGTTTGAGGAGAAGCTCTTCCGTGACCGGTTGACTGGCGAACGCACTCAGATCGACACCGTAGTTTCCCGCGACCTCAACGGCTGACGAGGCGGCGGGATGGCCCATCCCCGCATAGATCCCGGCGGATT
>CAYTDF010000546.1:0-4050 GCA_964436365.1 uncultured bacterium
CTGCTCAAACTACAGAGCGGCCGGTGGCTTGTGGCCTTCAACGATAGCGAAACCGACCGCGTCCCGCTCACGGTCGCGTTGTCGGACGATGAAGGTGAAACCTGGTTCGCTCGGCGGGATGTCGAAACGGAGAAAGGCAAGGGCGAGTATTCCTACCCTTCCCTCACCCAAGCCCCCGACGGCGTGATTCACATGACCTACACCTACCGCCGCGAAACCATCAAACACATTGCGTTTCGTGAAGAGTGGGTGACCGCTGGAAATGGAAAAGGGGACGCGAAGTAAAACGCAGTTCGCTACCCACCCAACACCTGGGGAACGCCGGGAACGTTCCCACCCCAACGGCCAATATCACCGCCGGTGATCAGACCGTTCGTCGGGGCGTAAACACCGTCGAGCGCATTCGCTTGACCCATGGCGATTTGGATATAGACCCATTCGATGGGAGGCCCGGTCGCCGCTCCTCTAGGATCGTTGCCCTTCGTCGCGCCCTGTACCCGGTCCGGCCCCCAACTCGAAAGGCAGAATCCATCGGTGGAATACTGGGGGACGTTCGCCTGGTCGATCCACGCCAGGTTCTGTCCCGAAGTATCGTGCTTGTACAGAAAATAGAGATAGCTTTCTTCAGCGTTCCCGGTGCTACCCTGCTGGGCGTTGAAAATATCGCGGAAATCAACCGAAGCGATATAGGAGACCGGCGTCGTCAGCACGCTTAAATGTACCGTGAGGTGACTCCAGTTCGACGGAAACACGTTCTCATCGACTTGATACGACTGAATCGCCATCGCCAACGCGCGCAGGTCGTTATTCGTACGGGCGACGCTGGCGCGAAGCCGGGCGTTCAAGAAATTGGACACGGCAATCGCCGCCAGAATCCCGATGATCGCAACGACAATCAAGAGTTCGATCAGTGTGAATCCGCAGCGTCGTCCCCGGTTGGCCTCGGTCGCGCGCGCATTCCGTATTTCGGCAAGAATCATCTCGCTATTCAGCCTGAGTCTTCTGTTTGCGGTCGCTGTCAAGCAGCGATACCGACACCCCACTACATAGGTATCGTACCGCCAAGTCGTGTCCCGAGACAACCGAAAGGCTCACCGGCATGTTGGGGTGGCATCGCCGTGAGGGAGTGATACTCTGCCTGCAATTGAAGTGATGTGAAACCGCACAGTTTTAGGGCACGGAAGGAAACATCCGGCCCCGCACTCCCAACGTCCAAACTCCCGTCGTTCCTTTGGAGACGAATTTCAGTACAATTGAAAATACGTAGATGTGAGTGCGGAAGAAACAGAAGAATCGAAGGATGAGCCGAAACCCGATTCCAGTTCGGCTTAAGAAAGCGAACCATCGATGCCTAAGAACAACCGGCCAGACCCCACAAACCGAAAACGGCTACGCTCTCCGAACATCGACCGGGCAGAGTACGATCCACACCAGCATTTGATTGACGACTTGGGCGTCGACGATATATGGCGCATTTTCCGGATCATGGCTGAGTTTTCGGAGTCTTTCGAAATCCTCGGCAAACTGGAGCCCGCGGTAACCGTCTTCGGTTCGGCGCGGACGCCGGAGGATCACCCCCGCTACCAACAAGCGCGTGCATTGGGCCGAAGAATCGCGGAGGAAGGATTCTCCACAATGACCGGCGGCGGTCCGGGCATCATGGAGGCGGCTAACCGCGGCGCGTACGAAGCCGAGGGAAACTCCGTTGGCCTCAATATCGTACTCCCCAAAGAACAAGCCCCTAACCCTTACATCACCACAGGGCTCGATTTTCGATACTTTTTCATCCGCAAAGTTATGTTGGTCAAATACTCGGTCGCCTTCGTCGTCTTTCCCGGTGGCTTCGGCACACTCGACGAATTGTTCGAATCGCTCACCTTGATCCAAACCCAACGAATGCTCCCTTTCCCTGTGGTTCTGTTTGACTCCAGCTATTGGGAAGGGCTGTTCGAATGGGTGAAAGCCCGTCTCTTGGACGAAGGCAACATCAGCGCCCGTGACCTCGACCTGTTCCGGGTGACCGATTCGATCGACGAGGCCATGGATATCATCATTGGCTCGGAGCCCGTGCTCCACCGAGAGAACGCCTGAACGTTTCTCCGCCGGAAAGAGTCGAGATAACCACCTTCGCCCATTCGAGGTCGGGCAAGAGCCTATCGACAACGCCGCCAACTTCATGGGCCGCCAAGTTTGTGGGAGCAAGCCGATCCCTAGATTGAAATCGGCTGCGGACGGGACAGTGTGAACGCGGGACATCCAAATCGCCCTCGCATCCGGGACGTGGTCTTAGTTGTTTCTAAGCAGGAGTGCTCCCATCTGTGACACGAGTATCCTTCCCGTATCCATCAGAGATCCATCGGTTTTGGAATCCTCTTTCTCAAGTTCACCCTCAAGCGCCTGCATTTCCTCGTTAGTGAGGACTTCCTCCGCCATGGGATAGAAGAAATAATCTTCCGCATGCATATGTCTTCGAAGAAGTGAAGCGTACTGACTGATACTCTCCATCAGTGCCTCTGTTTGGATGTTCTTTCCTTCTGCGTAGCCGTTGAGCGAGCTGCTCATCTCCGAAATCATATTGCGGCCATGGTTGTGCTGGTTGTTCAGAGCTTCGATCTGTGTATCCAGTTCACCGTTCTTCTTTTGTGCCAGCAGACCGAACATGACGTGTTCTTCTTTGAAATGATGCAGTTTGAAAACCACAGTATGAATAAAATCGATCGCTTTCAGGAAGAATTCAACGGGGGGGGCGAGTCCCGTCTTCCACTTGCTCCTTGGCCAGTGTGATGTTGTCAAGTGCCTGCCGGATCAAACCGTGTTCGTGTTTCAAAGTCTGCAAGGGATTCATAATTCATTTTCTCTTTCTCGGCCATCCCGGAAGACGGCCCGCACCGTTCACCGGAGTTCAGGAAAGACCGGATCGCTATGGGGCACCGATCGGCCTGAACTCTCTGTATGAGTTCCTCATCCTCTTCCCAAAGGGTCATGCTGGGACATCTCCCAGACCCGAAAGAGCCTATTTCAATCTGCGCGCAGTATATACCGGCTCTCCGGGAAGATCAATCGACTACCGGAGCCGTGCCGCCCGTCGGCGGCTGCCTCCGCCGTCACCGTAACGCAATTGCATGGCAGTGTCTTGTGTGTCACTGTACTCCCCTGAACCACCTGACAAGACCGCTCCCCTCACGGTGCGACACGAGGTTTCCGCGGTCGAAAATGACGAGCGAGGCGATCGATGGGCGAGTTGATTTATATGTTTGCCAGTTTGGCGGCGCGCCACCGGGACGGTGTGACGTGTCTGGATGGAATGCGGCGTCTGGCGGACACACTGCACCCCCACGGCGTAAAGATCACATGGATCGTCAGCCCGGAGTCCGCTCGCATCGCCGCGGAACCGTTGAAGCGCTGGCACGACGAAGATGGCGACGAGGTCGCGGTGCTGACACCCCTCTTCAGCGGTGATGTGGAAAACAAGACCAGACAGCTGGCCGAAGTCCGCGATGGAGTGCGAAACGCGTTGCCCTGGGCGGATCTGACCATCGCGGCCACCGAGCACCCCGATCCCGACAGTCCCGTCGTGCTCGAGGCCCTTGGGTTTGAGGGACTGTGGGGATTCTGTTGGGAGCAGATCGAGGTGGACGGGATCACCGACCGAGGCTGTCCCTGGGGGCTCTTCTACATGGATCGGGACGAGCGTTTGCGTCCGGCCAAAGCAATCGGGGGAGACAAACGGGGAGTCATCGGCATGGAATGGACAGCCCGGGACCTCTTGAAGAGCTTTCATTCACAGAACCCGTGTCTCTATTCAACCGACCCCAACGATGTCGCCCGTGGCGGGATCTGCTCCTGGGAGAACATCGACTACTGGAAGGGCCTCGCGGACAACTACATCCGTAACCTGCGCTACAACGAGCTCATCTTTCTGCTGCAACATCAAGAAGCCCACGAATCGGAGCGGAACGACTTCTCCCGCTGTTATACGCAAGAGGACATCGACGAATCGATCCTCATGATGGATCTATTCGTCCAACACATCAAAGGAACGGCGAAGAT
>CAYTDF010000547.1:0-4046 GCA_964436365.1 uncultured bacterium
GATAACGAACGTAGCACCCCATCCACGGTGGACTCATGTCCGGCATGAACTGCACGGGCAGACGGTCCAGAGATACAATCCCGAGTATCACCACGCTCAAGAAGATCATGAGTGTCGTCACGGGTCGTTCAATGGCCATTTTGCTGGGGTTCATTGCACTGGCCTCTTCGAATCCGAGTCGGAGAAGGGCGTAAACACCTCTCCATCTTTTTCCAGGATGCGGAAACGCGCTTCGTGATGCCCACGAGTACGTTTACCCGGCTCCTGATGCGCCTCCTGCAACAGCCAACTGCTGGGATCCACAGCGGCAAACACGGGGCGATTGGGCACTTCAATCTCAAACAGTCTCTCTTCGCCCCCACCCAACTCCACGAGACGCTGGATGTTGTCGACTTCTGTCTCGATGTAGATAGGAACGTCGATCTTCCCGGTTCCGAGATTACGGATACGGACACGGCAATCGTACGCCGCCAAGAAGTCGTTCTTCTTCCGCTTCAATTTCGCTTCGGCGTACCGAAGTTCATACCTGGGCAGAGCGTCGCCCCAGACCCATTCGCGGAAGAAATCGTCCAACGAACGGCCCGCGACATCCTCGGCCACGCGTTGCACGTCTTCCGCCGTGACTTCCTGCAAATGGTGACGGCGCAGGAGCGACCGGACAAACATCCACCAGTTCTCATCGCCAAGAACGTGATGCACGGTACGCCACAATCCCTCACCGCGCAGGGTTTCCGCCCGAATGTGGCGTGGATTGGTCTTCGCCCGGGCGCTGAGTTCGGCCAAGGGAACGCGCACCATCGGAGCGGCGACACCCTCGCCCGCGTCAAACCGAAGAGTGTTTCGCCGTATCCAGGGGTTCGTCTCCATCAGTTTTCGCACATAGTTTGGCAGGTCACGCTCGATCCATGGTCCCAACGGCCCGACAGCCTCGTACGTTCCCTGAAAATACGTCGTGATATATTGCTCGAGAAACGTGGTTTGCAGCGCCTGAGTGATCGGCCCGAGCATTAGATAGAAGTCAACCTCCAACGGATTCGTATCATACCGTTGCAGACTCCAAATACCTTCGTGCATGTAGACTAAGCTGCTCTCGGAAACCGTGATCATTCCGCCCAGATCGGGATCCGGCCAAACATCCATCCAGCGGGGGCGCTCGAAGAGGAGAAGACGCGGCAAGTTCGGCGCGCCCAGTTTGAGAAGAATCTCCGCTTGCCGATCCCGCATCTCGTCCAGGTAGACTTCCGCCTGGTAGCGGTGCGCCTCCAAGGTCAGAAACGTGACCGGGGTTGGACCGTAGCGGTCCTCGATCGCAACGTACGGTCCCCACAAGAGCGCTAGGTTCTCGATCGGGAAATCCGTCTTCAATTCGACGAGTTCTTCCGCATCGGCCTCCTGCAGGTCTTGACCGGCCAAAAGAACGGAACCCTTCACGCCACGCACACGCAGACGGGCGTCGAAAACGTCGTTCAACCGTTGCTTCGTGCGTTGCTCGTACGTCAATTCCGGTGGGCGCGGCGGTTCATAGATCGCGGGATACCACCCCCGGCTCTTGTCCAGTTGCCCGGCTTCAGGATACAGAAAACCACCGGAATCCCCTTCGTAAGCCAGCGTGATCTCAACCGACTGGCCGTCCGCAATCGCGGGCTCAATGTGCAAGACGCGGAGAGAGGAACCCACACTCTCCAAAGTCGTGGAGGCCTCCCCGATCGTGCATGTTGAAACCTGGAAACGTTCGGGAAGCCGCAGATGGATTCGATCCAGCGCGGTGCCTCCGGCAGCGATACGCATCGTCCCTTCGACGGTAAGACGGTCGTACAACGTGTCCAGATCGACGCTCAAGTCATAGGACAAAACGTCGACTGGATCGCGGGCAGGCGCGTTGTCCCACAAGCGTTCTTGGTGCGAGCGGTTGGTTCTGGCGAGCGCCAGAGATTCGGCTGAGTTCTGCACAGCCAGCCCAGCTCCGGAGAGCATCCCGGCGAGAGCCAGCAGGCCAACGAACTTCGGTAGCCGCTCCAGATGCGGATCGACCCGAACCGAGCGAATCATTCTCCGCAGTGTGGGGAGCGTATACCAACGTGCGTCACGGCGAATGACGCTCTGTTGCGGTTGTTGACGCCGCAGATACAGAGGCGCGATGGCCAGAAACCCCAGCGAAATCAATCCCGAGCTCACAAGGAGCTGAACGGTCGTCTTCAGGCTCACAGGCAAGCCCAATGCTGGCGAGGGAAGATTCGGAGACAGCGTCCATCGCCACATCGCCGCGCGAGCCCAAGCCGACCACCCACCGGGCCGCGCGTGTTCGACAGCTCGTGTCATCGCAAGCATAAATGAAGACTTCACAATATCGACAAGAGCCACCGGTGCGCCGAGCAGCTCGGCCACCCACGTCAAACACCCAAGTAAGATCACGGTGCAGGCGATTGCGACGAAATCGCGGCCAGTCAAGATGCGCAGGCAGAGTCCGACAGCCGCACCGAGACACAAGACCGGCAACAGCATGGCCACATAGACGACAGCGAACGGCTGCCAGATCACGTCCGAATGCCCAACGCTAGCGAGAATGGCCGGCAGGATAAACCAACCGGCGGCAGAGAGCGGGAGCAAAACCACCAGAACCGCGAGGTAACGCCCAAACAAAAACGCCGCCGTTCCCATAGGACGCGTGTAGAGAATCGACGCGACACGCGTACGGTCCAGACGTGCCGTAGCGTCCACGCCCAGAAGGATCGCCCCCATGACGAGAACCAGGGCCGTAATGCCCACGGCCGGATGCGAAAAAGCCAGCGCGGGATCGATATAGAGATCCTCTTCAACGAAAGAGTGATAGTCTTTCCACGCCAGATACCCAACGGCGACCAACAACCCAAACAGCAGCCAAAACCTCCACGTACGGAGCGCGATCCGCCGCTCAAAAGAGACGACGGCGAACATCGTCCGCCAAAAAGGAATCGCACATTTGCGCCGGAGAGCGTTCACGCCGCGCTCACCTCCGCTTCTTTCTCCCGCTTCTCCCGCCATTCAGACCAGCGCCGGAACGGCCGCAGGATGAGTTCGATGAGGTCGTCGACGATGCTGTAGAGCACCGGAATGAAAACCAGAGTCAGCAACGTGCTCGAAATCAGGCCGCCGATCACGGCGATGGCCATGGGCGCGCGGATCTCAGCGCCTTCACCAAGTCCCATCGCCAAGGGTAGGAGAGCCAAAACCGTGGTCAGCGTCGTCATCAAGATCGGCCTCAGGCGGCGCTGTCCGGCCAGGACAATCGCCTCCCGGCGCTCCACGCCTTCCTCACGATGCAAACGGTTGATGTAGTCCACCAGGACGATCGCATTGTTCACGACAATCCCGGCGAGCATAATCACGCCGATGTACGCCATCATATTCATGGTCTGGCCAGAGATGACAAACGCCCAAATAACACCGACGGCCGCGAGCGGAATGGAGAACATGATCACGAACGGGTGAATGAGCGACTCGAAAAGCGAAGCCATCACCATATAGACCAATGTCAACGCCAGAATCAGCGCGAAACTCAGCTGCTTGAACGACTCCTCGCGGCGCTTCTCTTCACCGCCAATCTCATAACGGTAGTTCTCGTCGATATTCAGCACTTCTACGGCTGCACGCACCCCGGCGACCGCTTCGGATAATTTCACGCCTTCCGCAAGATCGGCGTAGACATGAGCGACGCGTTCTTGGTCTCGATGCACGATCTCGCGCGGCCCTTCCTGGACCACAATCTTCGCAATCTCGCCGACCCGCACGGATTTCCCGGCCTGCACCTGGATTACCATATCTTCGAGCGCGTTCAGGGAAACATCGTCCTTGCCCAGCTGCACGCGGATATTCTTGGACTGATCCACATCCTGAATCGTCGTGGCCACATTACCACGCAGATGCGAACGAATGTCGCCGATCAGTCTCTGCGGAGATATTCCCAGACTGGCCATAATCGTTCGATCGGGAATGAGCGTCACTTCAGGGTTCCCCTCCAAGATGTTCGATCGAATGTTGGTCACTTGGGAGGTCCGCTGCAGCATCCC
>CAYTDF010000548.1:0-4036 GCA_964436365.1 uncultured bacterium
AACGGCGTACTTTCAATTCAAGGACCCATGGGTCGGATATCAGCGCGGCAGGAATCTCACGCAAAGAGAGTTCCGCAAACGTGACGGAGTCTTCGGGCTGGAGATCGCATCGTTTGGGGGAGAACTTCCCGACAACGTCACACCGAAACTCACCATCAGCGATCAGGTCAGTTGCGGTGGCTGTCATAACAGTCCGTATCGGGAAGCGGGTGGCGGCGTCACGATGGCCAAGAGCGGTGGAGACGGGCGCAACACGCCGCACTTTTTTGGCGCTGGCTTGGTCGAAATGCTTGCTCTGCAAACGCGCCTGAAAATGCTTGCCCAAGTGGACGCCAACCGCGATGGATGGGTCTCGCTCTCTGAGATGGACGGGACAGCGATTCTCGTTGAACCTGTTCCAGGCACCTCCCCCATCGACTATGGAATCAATGGTGAGCCCGACCTCAATCCCATTTGCCTTGTGTGGTATGTGGACGCCAATGGCAGACGCTTGGCAAATGCCGACAGTCTGAGGGATCGGAACGTGGCGGGCTACAATTTCGTCATCATCGTTTGGGGGTGGGGTGAGCCGGAGGACGCCGCTCTCAATCCGACGAATCGGGCTTTCTATTGGGATCCAATCCATGCCCATACGGGAATGCCCGCTTACGATCCGACCAGTCTCACGGACGACGATGGAGATGGACTGTCGGCTGCGTCCAACGCGGGCGCACAGCAGTTCATGTCACACCGGCCGGCCGACAGAGGGTATTCCGTCAACTCGCTGGGAATCAGCATGGATGATCCGGACGGAGACGGTTACATGACGGAGATCAGCGAAGGGGACCTGGATCTGGCCGAGTGGTATATGCTGAATGTACCTCGTCCGGCAGTGGGGCGTCAGACTGACGAAACCCGTCGTGGACGCGAACTTCTGGAGACCTTCCACTGCACGTCGTGCCATGTTCCGGACTGGTCGATCGAGGCACACCTTCCCACTCCAGCGGATTACACCGAAGCCTATGACGGCGACCGCCGGTTCTTCGATCTCGATGTGAGATGGAACGATTCGGCGGAGCGTCTGGAAGGGCAACTCACACCACTCTACACGAAGCAGGGTGACTTGACCGTTCCTCAGCGCGGGGCGTTTAGGGTGGAAGGGATTTTCACGGATTTTGCGCACCACGATGTGGGTGAAGCGTTCTACCAGATTCTGTATGACGGGAGTGTGCAACGTGTCTGGCGAACGCCCCCTTTGTGGGGAGTGGGATCGGGGTTTCCCTGGGGGCATGACGGCGCGAATATGACGCTCGATGACAATATCCGCCGCCACGGCGGTGAAGCGCAAGATTCCCGCGATACCTATGTGGACGCACCGGAAGCTGACCGCCAAGCCGTGCTCGCCTATCTCCACACGTTGCAGCTTTTCGTTACAGCCAATACCGCCACCGATATCAACCAAGATGGGCGGATCGACACAGAGTTCACAGTGGCAGGCAAGAACACCGGACTCGAACGCTTCAATCCGGAATGGCTGTTTAACACGCCGTTGGAGATTGAGGGCCCAGCCTTGGGTGGCGATGGATCTACGGTTCGCTCCTACGCTGGTATGAATATCGACGAGGCCTATGGGACAAACCTGCCGTTCATAGCCGACCGCGATCTGGACGGTTTCCCGGATGTGAGCGACGCTTTTCCGGACCGCAAGGGATATCTCGACGGGCAGTACAATCTTGATGACCTATTCTTTACGAGCATAGAGAACTGGGATGATCTCTGAGGGAACGCTGTTGAGTATCGAAAGACGCGAGGACGAGATGAAGCATTCGTGGCCGCTGGTACTTTCAACCCTGGGCGCTTGCGTAATTTGGACGCAGATCGGTTGTTGCGCACCGATGCGATTCACCGAAGTGACCGCTGAAGCCGGGATTACCCACGTCTTCTCGCACAACGCACAGGAGACGACGGCACCCGAACTCGAGATGTCCGGTGGGGCCGTGGCCGAGGACTTCAATGGGGATGGATCCATCGATCTATATGTCCACCAGGGAGGAGAGTATGCGAATCTTCTATACATCAACAACGGAGACGGGACATTCACAGACGAAGCCCAGGCACGCGGCGTCGATCTCACAATCGACGGAATGGGCGCATGTGCCGCGGATTATGACAACGACGGGGATGTCGACATTTTCGTCACCACCCTCAACGGTCCCCACTACTTGCTCACGAACGATGGCACGGGGAACTTTGCGATCGATTCCAGGGCGATAACCGGCCTGCGTGTCAATGCGACAAGCCCCAGTTGGGGGGATATCGATAACGACGGATTGCTTGATTTGAGCATAGGGCTGTGGCAGCGCGGAGTTTGGGGAAACCTCTTCCTGTTCCACAATCGTGGAGAAGATGGATTCGCTTCTTACGATTTTCACGAGACGAGACATCTGGATATGTATGTCTTTGCAGCCCGCTTCGCCGACCTCAACAACGACCGACTTTCCGACTTGCCGGTGACTTGTGATTTCGGGAACTCAGAGCTCTATATCAACCTTGGAAATGAAACGCTTCGGCGCGTTACTGATATCCACGGAACTTCCACGGAAGAGAATGGTATGGGATCCGCCGTGGGCGACTACGACAACGATGGCGATTTGGACTGGTTTGTGACCAGTATTTGGGACGAGACTGAAGATAACAAATCGGGGAACTACAATTGGGGCTTCTCTGGCAACCGTCTATACAGCAACAACGGAGACGGGACGTTTGTGGATGTGACTGACAGAGCAGGGGTGAGGGATGGCAACTGGGGGTGGGGGGCTAGTTTCGGCGACCTGGATAATGATGGAGACTTGGATCTTTACCACGTCAATGGGTGGCGCGTGAAAATTCGATTCGGAGCCCCCTTGGAAGATGCCTACCGGTTCCATCAAAAGCCCGCCCGCCTGTATGAGAATCTGGGAGATGGAGTGTTTACCGATGTTGCCGAGGCGTCCAACGCGGACGATCGCGGACAAGGAAGAGGCTCGATTCTGTTTGACTACGACAACGACGGGGATCTCGACATTTTCAACGTCAACTCGTTCGATGTGGATCCTAGCGGAAGCGACCCAGAGGAGTTAACGCCTGGTATCCCGGTCTTGCTCCGGAACGACTCGACGACGTCGAATCACTGGCTGAAAGTCACATTGGATGGTGTCCCTCCCTTTCATCGCGATGGGATCGGCTCCCGCGTGTACGTGACGACCGGCTGGAAAACACAAATGCGTGAGCTCAACGCGTCTTCCAACTATCTGGCCCAAGGACCTGGGCGTATCGCACACTTTGGACTGGGTACGTATGAGACCGCCAACGAAGTTCGGGCCGAATGGTCGAACGGCGACGCCTGCATTCTCGAAGATGTGAGGAGCGATCGGGAAATCGTCCTTCCTAGTCCAATCGGGCAAGTGACAAAGCGATCGCTGGAAGTGGCTGAAGAGGTCACAGCCACCGTCGGAACATCACTGCCCGCAGGTCTGCATGCGGAATGGGTCATCAACGGAGATCTATACACCGATCCGGCGACGGTCTCTTTCCGTCGTCCCGGCGCAAAGGAACTGCGGCTTAACCTGTACGCGACGGATAGCGGGGAACTTCACCGAAGCGACCTGATCCGGATCAATGTGGAAGGCGAAGCCTCGACGGTGCAGGAGTTCTCCAGCCATAGGTAAGAGAAGCGCCTTCCCTGTTTTCACGTTCCCCGTTTAGCGACGATCGAGGGGGATGAATTCGC
This sequence comes from uncultured bacterium, assembly GCA_964436365.1. GTDB lineage: Bacteria > Hinthialibacterota > Hinthialibacteria > Hinthialibacterales > CAYTDF01. Next base: position 3,749 of record CAYTDF010000548.1, read on the forward strand.
CGTCATTGCGATTCTGCTTGGGAATCCACGTCAGTATGCCGCCCTGGCTCATGGCGCCGTTACTGGGAGTGTACGGGATCAGAGATCGTATCTTGGCGGGACCGTAACCCAGTAAAATGTAGGAATACCCTGTTTCAAAACTGCTGCCTGAGATGACGATGCTCTTGTAATCTCGAAATTCTGTCTTGGGTTCCGCATGGTACAAGAAGGCGTGGGGGTGGACGGGCAACCCCTCTGCAAAGCGGTCAAACATGCGGTGGGGGAGATACGCAATCGGTGTGGTCAGGG
>CAYTDF010000549.1:0-4033 GCA_964436365.1 uncultured bacterium
TTGGGGGCGCGGCATTGTCGTGCACGTCGAAAGGCACGCCGGGTTCTACGAGAATTTCGAGGCGCTGTTTACCGCTCTCTTTCTCGCGCTCATCATCAAACGCTTCGTAGTGGAAGCCTACAGGATCCCTTCGAAGTCCATGATGAATACGCTGCTGGTCCACGACCGTATCTTTGTAAATAAGTTCATCTATACGTTTACCGAGATTGACGCCGGAGACGTGGTCGTTTTTCAAGTGCCTACGACAATCCCCAACTACGATCCCGAAAAGCCGTACTACATTAAGCGGGTTGTCGGCACCGCCGGAGATAAGATCGAGATTCGGGACGACGACGCGATCTACTGCAATGGAGAGAAACTCGCCGATCCGCCGTTTTTCGCAAAGAACCGCTATTTCTCCAGTCTGCGCGGACTGAGATTCAGCCCCGTCACAGTTCCTGTAGGAGAAATTCTCGTATTTGGGGACAACTCGCGGGATAGCTATGACGGCCGTTACTGGGGCTGTCTCCCTGCGGAGAATGTGATGGGTAAGGCTTTCTTCCGGTATTGGCCTGTGAGCCGTTTCGGCCGGATCCACGACGAATCCAAGAGCCCGCGGACGGGCCGGGAAGGGACGTCGTAATGTCGGCCCCGGTTTTCACCTCTTCTTGGTGAGAAAACGACGCCAGCGCGCTAGCTCTCCGATAGCGATACGGTGCGCGGTCTCTCCAGTCTGACCGGATTGATGGGCGTCGGGTCGAACTGGATGAACGAGTCCAGCGAGCGGTATGGACGCATGGGCATGGGCTCGAAGGCGATTGGTGAGCGGAGTACATCGATTCGGACCATGGCGAGTCCCGCGCGAACCATGTTGAGACGGTGAGCCGCGCCGTACGACAGGTCGATAATCCGGCCTCGAATAAACGGCCCGCGGTCGTTGATCCGTAGCGTCACACGACGGTCATTCTCCAGATTCGTGACACGAACGATTGTCCCAAAGGGTAACGTGCGGTGGGCCGCCGTCATGGCTCTCATGTCATAAACTTCGCCGTTGGCGGTCTGGCGTCCGTCAAACTTTTTTCCGTACCACGACGCGATCCCCGATTCAGAATACCCGGGACCCTTATACAGGTGTCGACCCCCGCCACATCCTGCGGTCAGCACGAGTGCGGTTAATGGTGTTAGCAAGATTAGGGAGCGATTTCGATGTCGTACTCGCTGATGTTTCATCGTCCCTTCCTCCTCGATCATACGAATTGTCCATGATCCGGGAACAGGTTGGGAATATTCTTCCCCACGTGTGCCCAATCTGGTTGTTTTTTCCCACTTGTGCGGGAATCGGCTGTGTTCCGGGCATCTATTGCACATGGTGTGCCAGATGCGTTTCGCACGTCGACGTGGAGCCCATAATCTAGATGTACGTAGCGGCCAGGGGTCCGGTGACGCACGGTTCGCGGCATACAGCGGGGAGTTGCGGATACAGTCCACGCAACATGAAGGTGGTCTGCGACCGAAACGGGGACGCATTTGGCGAAGGATCGAACACGAGCGTTACTGTGGGTATACTCGCGAAACCAAGGGAAGCGAAGGAAAGCCCGAATGCCAAGTGAGTCCGCTACAGGGTGGCGGTGGGTCGATAGATGTGCCTGGCGTGGATTTGAATCCCCGCCCCGGCTGGTCTTGTGGCCCCGTCCGTCGTGGGGTGCGGCGTTGTTTGCCATTTCTCTGCTGCTGTTGTTCGCGCAGTGGTGGTGGTTGGGCAGGATTCTTGGTGAGCTGCCAAGCGGCGCCGGTGAAGAACTCCACCGAATTGTCTGGATTTACCGCTGTTATGCCTGCCAGGCCTGGTTTATGGAGCCGGCCACTCACGTTGGGGGTGGGTCGGCCCCGCGCTACTTCTGTTCTTACCCCTGGTTGTGGCGGGGACGCGCGCCTGGGAAAGTGGCCGCGTCGGTGTGTCGCTGGCAGCGTGGCATCACGACCTTCTCTACTCGAAGATCGGGAATTCCTCCAGCTCTCTGAGCGCTCTGGTGGCGGGAGGACAATCGGCGTTTCCCACACCACCCCTGGATTGGGTGATCGGCCTTGTGATGAGAACGGGTGTGCTGGGCTCTTCGGCGCTCAGTCTGGTGTGGATGCAGGCGATCGTCGTGGGGCTATCTGTGCTTGCCCTCGAGCGGCTGCTCTGTCTCGATCTGGAGGCCTGCCCCCGTCTTCGGCGCACGGTGCTCTACGCGTATGCGGTGGCGCACGGTTGGAGCGGCCTGCTCTATGATGTCGGCCTGACCTGTGTCGTTCCACTGCTGTTTTTCTCCTTTGTTTGGTCTCTGCGGCGCTGCTATGGACGTCGTGCAAAGTTCCACGGTTTGCTGCTGCTTTGTACGGGGCTTCCCGGAGCGTTGCTGCTTTGCGGCTCCGGCTTGCTACTCATCTTCCATCGTCGGCTCCCCATGGGGCTGCTCACACTCGCTGCGGGTCTACTGGCGACCATCCTGTTCACCCCCGAACCCTCCTCTGGCATGGTTTCCGCTGAATTGGGCGGTCTGGTCGATGCCTTCTCCGGCCAGGATCGTCAGAGCATCGCACTCTTGACTGGCTTTGCGGCTCTGCCTCTGTTTGCCCCGGAAATACTGTTCTTGGCATTCCCGGCGTGGCTCGGCTCACTCCGCGGCATTCCTGGCGTGGAATGGGTTTGGCCGGGGATGGGGGCCGCCTTGCTGATCCCGATTCTGGCTCTCGCAACGGGTCAGGTTTTTCGGCGCTGGATGTGTCGCGGGCTGCCAGGCCTCTGGTTGGCGGGTGCGTTGCTTCTCATTCTGAGCACAGCCCGAGCCTTGGAGGTCTGGCCCAAACGTCTTGAAGATATCCCCGCGTCAGGGAGAGACGTGGCTGCCGTGAGGCTCTTCTCCGGTTTTGTGGAGAAGAGCGAGGACCCGAGAATCGTCGACCCGGACGGATCGAATCTGCGAATCGTGGTGCCGGGTCGTACTCTCGAGCATTTCTCGGGCTATCGAAACGTGACGCCCTTTCCCGTTGCTTGGGATCAAGCCGATCTGGTGCTTCTGGACCTTGACCGTCCGTCGTGGCCGTCATTTGGTGCACGCGAGCGGGGGCATCGGCTGGCCGTATTGCGCATTCACCGTAGCCCGGATTGGGGGCTTGCCGCCCTTCGCGATGGAGCGGCGCTCTTCTTGCGCGCTCAAGAGGACCGGGTTGCCCTGGTCATAGAGGAAGACCGCTGGGATGCCCGGATCGTTTCTGAGGAGCTGCCGCGGAGTGTTGTACCCGGTCAGTTCTTCCGGGGCACTATTGAGGTTGAGAACTTTGGCTTGGAGACTTGGGAGGAGGGGCGGAGGATTGGATTGGGTACGGTTGGCGAGCGGGACCCATTCATCGAGGGCGGCACCAGCCGGGCTCTCTTGCTCAGCTCGGCGGTGCGAGGCGACCGGGTCTCATTCAGACTGCCAGCGATGCTGGCTCCAGAGGAGACGGGGCTATATGTAACGCGATGGCGGATGGTGCAGGAGAATGTCCGTTGGTTTGGTGATATTCTGGAAGTAACCATCGAGGTAGCTGAGAATGGTAGGGGCGATCGTGAAACCGGTCGAAGCGTCGCGGGAGACCGAGAGTAGGCTGACACGCCGTTTTTTGCGGGGCTGTTTTCGCGATTCTCGGTCGGAACCTTTCCGCGCGCAGCTCTCCGAATGTGCGACTCTCGATCGATTTGGAACGCTAGAAGCGAGTCTGGCGGCCGATTCAGCGCCGCGAGTATTCGCTGACAATCCACATGCCGACAGGTCATCCGGACGACCGGGCGATTCGAATCTCCCCTCGGAGGATCATGCAGGACACTCAGCGAACTGGAGTCTATGGCCACCCTCTCCTGTAGACGATGATGAGGACATTTTCCGGGTACTGCGTGAAGAGGCTTGGATGTACCGGCTCTGTCGTGCAAACGAGTCTGTTCTGAGGCGACTTCGCTTACTCGTGGGAACCGGTCCGTTTGCACGTCCCATAACCTTCTTGCAGGTCGGGATTGGGGCAGGGGATTTTG
>CAYTDF010000550.1:0-4028 GCA_964436365.1 uncultured bacterium
ACGCGCTAGAGACGGATGCCTTTGGAAAAGAATTTGTAGCATCCGGATCCGACACGGAGAACGGTTTCTCCGTCGCCCACTCCTAAAACCGTGACACCCTCGGCCCGGTCGACCGGGGTCTCGCCCTCAAATACGGCCTCCACGGCGACTGAAGGAATGTGGACTCTCGCTTCCATGTTCGCGGGAATCCGTACATCTAAGTAGAAAGCGCTCTCTTCAAGCCGCCAGGCCGAGACAATCCACCCCCTAATCGAGTTTTAACGGCAGTTGACCTGGGTCAGACCAAGTCCCGGTTGGGGACGAATGACAGCGGTCCGGTAGCCCGGTTCTCCCTCAGAGATTCCGCCAACGGTGGCATATAGCCATTCTCCCACAGCCCCGTACGCGTAGTGGTTGAAGGAGTTCATCCCCACGTCCTGGAAGCCGAATTCCTCGGTCCATCCGTCCCACCGTTCCCAGATGGTGGTCGCACCGTGCTTGATCTCGTAGCCCCACGAAGGGAAGGTCTCGTTGAGTAGCAACCGATAAGCGATATCGGTGCGGCCTGAACGTGTCAATACGGGGAGCAAATGCGGAAGGCCCACAAATCCCGTGGAGAGATGCCAGTTCCTGACCATCAAATCCCGAATGAGACGGTCGACAACAGTCGCTCGCCCCGTTTCCGGGAGAAGGTCCATGGCCAAAGGTAATACACAACTCGTCTGCGTGTCCCCCTTCACCACGCCCTCTTCGTTCACGTAGGCCTCATTGAACGCAGCGGTTACACGTTGCGAGAGCTCCCCGAACTTTTTGGCGTCCTCCGCGCGACCGATTACGTCCGCCATCTCGCCCAGCAACCCCGCCACGTATGCGAAATAGGCGGTGGCGATCAAGTCCTTCGGAGTATCGGCGTTCAGCGAGACCCAGTCGCCAAAACCGATCGCAGGTCGAATATACTCTTCGCTGTTCTTTTCCAAATACTGTATATACTTGCACATCGCGTCATAGTGGCGCTCGATGACGCGTGTGTCACCGTAAAATCTATACAAAACATACGGACAGATGATCGCGGCATCAGCCCACGCGGGGGAATCGAAGCCAAAGCCTACATCGGGTGCGACATGCGCATACACTCCGGCGTCATTCTGGGAATCCTCCAGGTCGATGAGCCACTTGGAGATGAACGCAGCCGTGTCCATGTTGTAACAGCCGGTCGGAAGAAAGACTTGCGTGTCGCCCGTCCACCCCAAACGCTCGTCGCGTTGCGGACAGTCGGTGGGGACTTCAAAGTAATTCCCACGCTGTCCCCAGAGAATATTGTGAACGAGCTGATTGACCATCGCATTGGAACACTCGAAGACGCCGGTCACAGGCGCGGCGGAGTGGAGAACGATCCCCGTCACCGCATCGAGTGGCGGGTGCCCCGGGTAGCCGCAGACTTCGACATACCTAAACCCGTGGAACGTGAAATGAGGTTCCCAGATTTCATCCCCGCTGCCGTTAAGAATGTATCGATCCCAGTTTCGCGCGTCCCGAAGGTTGGCTGTATAGACCGTGCCGTCCGTATCGAGGACTTCTGCAAACCGTAGTTTGATCACTGTGCCCGCCGGACCACGCACGTTTAGACGGACCCAGCCGACCATGTTTTGCCCCAGGTCGTACACAAAGACGCCGGGTGCCGGTTCGCGTACGGTTTGCGCGGGAATCTCACAGATTTTCTGTACGGTGACGCCAGGGTAGGCTTCGAGGGCGATTTGAGGTGCGTCGGCTTTTCTGCACGGCTTCCACGCGGCGGCGTCAAAACCGGGTTCGGCCCAGCCATCGATCTCTTTTCGCGCATCGTAGGCTTCGCCCATCAGCAAGTCGGCCTCGAGCAGGGGCCCCCGGCCGACGCTCCAGGACTCATCGGACCCGACGGTCTCCACTTGGCCGTCCTCATACTCGACCGTAAGTTGCAGGCGTAACATAGGCTCGGCCCCGTACCGGGCCCGCGTCCTTCCGAACGCGATGTGTCCCGCGTACCAGCCGTCGGCCAGAATCGCGCCGAGGGCGTTCTCCCCCGGTTGGAGTTGATCAGTGATATCGTACGTATTGTAATAAACACGCTTGCGGTAATCGGTCCAACCGGGCGTAAAATAGTCCTCACCGATGCGCTGGCCGTTGAGATGGAGTTCATAAATACCCAGGGCGGTGGCGTAGACCACGGCGCGCCGCACGGGCCGGTCAATCGTCAGTTCCTTGCGGATATAGGAAGGCGGTGGGAGATGAAGGTCGGAGAAATCGCCCACGACTTCGGACTTCGGCTTTCCCAGCGTTGTGTCTGGCACGGCCTCGCCACAAACCCATTGGGCCCGCCAATCTGTGGAGTCGAGCAGACCCATCGACCAGTGCGCGGCCTCGCTCCAATCCGAGTTTTCATCATTCCGGTCCCACGTGCGGACCCGCCACCAACACACAGTCCCGGAGACGAGTTCGCTTCCTTCGTAAACGATCTGTGCGGTCGCATCGGATTCGACACGGCCTGAATCCCAGCGCTCGGCTCGCCCCTCAAGCAACTCGGAGAGAGTCGCGGCCACCTGTATCTGATAGGCAGTCTGGCTCTGTCCCCGAGCCTCGGGGTCCGTCGATTCGAGCGTCCAGCTTAACCGTGGCGCGGTCACATCAATGCCCACCGGATTGACGAGGTATTCACAACGCAGAACCGTGGGTCGAATGCCCATCTTTATTCCCTCTCTTCATCAAGCAAAATAAGAGTATCTCTTCATCGCGCCCCGCGGCCGCGACGGGGCCGTTGGATCGGAGTTCGTTTGAGTTCTTCCTGCATCAGCGCCAACTGGATGTTGGAGGCGACACAGCGGGCGAGCGCATCGGAACCGAGTTCGTTGAAATGCACATTCACGGGTTGCTGAATCCTAAATAAGATCGGTAACGCGAACGAATAGAGATCGTCCATCGGTATTTGATACTGTTTCATCACGTCCTGGGCCACAGCGTTGTAACGTAGGACATCGTTCGGTAACCGCTTCGGTTTTACGCCGCCCTCGGGTACAGGCGTCGTGCTGGCCCAGATGAGTTTTGCGCCGGTCTGTCTCATCCGTAGCACAAGGTTGTTGAGATTGGTCCGGTAGGCCTCGAGCGAGACCTGCCTTTCGCCGTCTTCCATAAACTTGAGATCGTGCAGCCCCCAGTTGAAATGGATGACGTCCCAGTTCCCTTCCCCAAGCCATTCGTCAATCCCCTCGATACCTCTGGCCGTTGGACCGGCGTTTGTCGGCACACGATGAACGTTGGCGACACCCGCGAGCAATTCACGAACCGGCAGTGTGTAGGCAATCGAGATCGAATCGCCAATCAAGAGAACGCGCGGCAGTTTCGGGTCATCTGTGATCTCCGCAAACTCCGGATTCGTAGGCTTTGACTGCGCTTGCATCTTCTTTGTTCCTCGTTGCTTCGAGTGCCCACAAGCCAAACATGCGAGAATCAAGAAAGGCACGATAGACGTGCGGCTGACGCGGGCGGCGTTCATGAGATGTTCTCCGTTTCCTTGCCCGGCAGGGTAGCATACGGCGACAGGGTATTCCACGATGAAAGCCCACACACATGCAAGAGGTGAGTCTCAATAATGGCCCTGCCGTTCAATCATATCGCGCATCAGGAGAATGCGGGCCTCGACCGCGCCGGGTGGAACTTGGTCTCCGGCCGCCGCGATGAGCCTTGGACTCGTAGCGCGCGTATCGAGCCAATTTTGCACGGCTTGCCTGAACTCGTCGTCGTCCGAGTGGGGCAGCTAAAGTTCGGGGGAAACGCCGCCGGAAAGGATGAAGTCCTGCCCCGCCTCTTGTCGACATTCGGCCGCCGACAGATCGCCCATAGGCGCGGGCGTGATCGCGTCGCCGCCATCGGCTCCAGCGTCTCGAATCATCTGGATCGCGCCCTTGAGTCTCCCGTCGATATGCACGCAGACCGACTTGCCCGCCCCATGAAGCCTGCGGATCGCCTCCTCATAGAAGCGGCGCGACCACTCGGCGAAGAAATGGGGAGGTTGCAGA
>CAYTDF010000551.1:0-4025 GCA_964436365.1 uncultured bacterium
AAGACCGACACGCCGCGCGCGACGGGTGTCTACGACATCGACTACGCCGCGAATTTCACAGATTTGCTCACGCAGAAACCGGTGGATCGGCCTTTCTGCTTTTGGTACGGGAGTTTCGAGCCGCACCGGAAATACGAGAAGGGTTCCGGTCTAAAGAGCGGCAAGAGACTCGAGGACGTCGTCGTCCCTCCGGCCCTGCCCGACACACCGGAGATTCGCTCCGATCTTCTTGATTACTACGTTGAAATCGAATGGTTCGACCGGCAGCTCGGCGAGATGATGCGCATTCTCGAGGAAGCGGGCGAACTCGACAACACCATTATCGTAGCCACCAGTGACAACGGTATGCCGTTTCCCCACGCCAAGGCCAACCTCTACGAATACGGAACCCACATGCCGCTCGCCATCCGTTGGCCCGCACACATACAGCCGGGCCGGGTTATCGACGACTTCGTAACTTCGATCGATTTCGCGCCCACCTTCTTGGAGGCGGCGGGACTACCTCCCGAGCCGGAGATGAGCGGGCAGAGCCTCATGGAGCTGCTGACATCCACCGAGAGCGGCCAAATCGATCCCACGCGCACTTACGTACTCACCGGACGGGAACGCCATTCTCACAGCCGCTACGACAATCTCGGCTATCCATCCCGTGCGATTCGCACCCAGGATCGTCTTTACATTCGAAACTACAAACCGGATCGTTGGCCGGTCGGCGACCCGGTGGGGTTTCACGACCTCGACAACGGTCCAACCAAGAGTTTCATGATCGAGAACTGGAACACCGAGCGGTATCGGGAAAAATCCGAGCGAGCCTTCGGCAAGCGACCCGCAGAAGAACTTTACGCGATCCAAACCGATCCGGCCTGCCTAAACAACCTTACCGACGATCCAGCCCACGAATCCATCAAACGGGAGCTGCGAGCCGAATTGGAGCGTCTGTTGAAAGAGCAAGAAGATCCTCGGGCCTTGGGCCGAGGGGACGTGTTCGAGAGCTACCCCCGGTTCCTGGGCATGCGCGACACGCTGGGCGGCTTCAAGGAACATGCAAAGTACAATCCAAAATATCAGCGATAGGGCCTCACCGGACTTGAGTCCGGCGACTCGCGTGTCGATATACAGAAGCGAAGCGTTCTGCTAACGTTCTCCACGCAGGAAACTCTGCTAGCAGACACTCGAGGGCCTCTTGGGCAAGGACAGAAGGAGTCCATGATGACGATCGACAGATACGACCATCTGGAAGTAAACCGTCATATCAAGGAGCTCGACGCCCATATCCGAAAGGCCGATCTGATCGTCGACTACTTGAAGAAGAACGAACGCAAAGCGGAAGCGGAACTCATAACCGGCCACATCGGACAGATGGAAGAGCTAAAGGACAAATACGAGGAAATGCGTGACGTCGCCAAGGTCGTCCACGATCTACAGGAGTTGATCGACGAGGACGAGGAAGAAGACGAGAAAGAGGACGGAGAAGCGTCCGACGAGAAAGAGTAGCGAACGGTCCGTCTCACCGCTTACTCGGCATCGTTTCCAAATCGGTCGGAATTCGCTCGTGCGTCAATCGGGTGCACAGAGCAAAGAACGGCGAACGTCGGGTTTGTGGGGGATACTCGGCAATCGAACGCCTGAGTGGTAGAGTATTTCTATGGAAACCAACACCGTATTCGATTCTTTGCCCGAAACCGTTTATGTGATCGCTCCTGCCCCCGCTTCCGGCCCTGAGAGAGAGGCCCCGGAGATGGAGATGGAGATGGAGACACTGCCAATCTGCGCCACCAGTCCGGAAGGGGAGACGGGCCTTCTGATTTGGACGACTCCTCAAGCGGCAGAGACCTTTTGCCGGATGAACGCGCCGGGACACATCGTTGGCGTCGTACCGACCGCCGATGTGCTGACGGCCAAGGAAAACGGAACCTTCCAACACTTCATCATCGACCTCCCTCCCGAGGCCATCGCGCCGAACGACGACGTGACCCGCCACTGATCGAACATCCTTGCCCGCGCGGTCACACGAATTCATCGTAGGCCGGTGAACGTAGACCGGCGTTCGTTCCACAATACAGCTCCTTCCCTTCCGTAACTTGACGTTACCAGCAGGCTAACCGACGATGGTTCGAAAGGAGAGGAACGATGCGACGAGCACAGGTGCACCGATTGGGAGTTCAAGAACGACTCACCGAGGGACATGCGGGTATCGTTCTGAGTCTCGTTCTCTTTCTTGCGACGTCGGCTGTTGCGGCAGAGACGGATTTCACTCTCACCTCCTCTGGCAGCCAACTTCAGTTGAAGGTCGACGATGGGAGTATCTCCTGGAAATCGTTGGATATCCTCCGGCCGGGCGGACAAACCGCGTGGATCGATCCCAGCCTCGACGTACCGATGTGGACCGTCACGCTGAGCGACGCCAAGGGCGAAAAGCACACCCTCACCGCACTCGACGGAGTCACCCGCTCCTGGATGGCCGGGGAAGACCGTGTGGAGATCGAGTGGGGCGGTTTGCAGCCTGGCGGTCTCCGAGTTCTGGCCTCGGTCACGGTTCAAGGAGAGGACCTTCTGTGGGATTTGGAGGTCGAGGTCCACGAGACGGATTACGCGCTTTGGGATATCACCTACCCCGAGATCGGGCCTTTGGCGATAACCGATAGCGTTCATTCGATCCTTCCCTACGGGTGGGGCGTATTGCGCAAAGAGCTGACCAAGCATCGCGACGAGGGCGTGTACCCGTCCGCGCGGCGGGCCATGCCCTTCGTCGGCGTCTCCGATGGACAGACGGGGTTGTATGTGGGCACGAATGACCGAAAAGGGTACGCCATGCGTTTGTTCGTGGGCGGCCGCACGAACCAACCGATTGCCAGTATCGGCATTCGGCACGACATCGAAGGAATCGGCCAGGCTAAACACTACAAGATCCCGTATTCCGTCGTAACCACACCGTACATAGGTGACTGGTATGAGGCGGCCCGGCTCTATCGCGAGGATGCCATGGAGACACCCTGGGGAAGCGTCCCGCCCCTAGCCGAGCGAGACGACATTCCCGATTGGCTGCTTGACACCGATCTGTGGTACCTCGGTTCGTGCCACGACGAGACCACGGCAAACCAGGCGATCGAGTTCGCCAAGCATTTTGAGGTCCCCGTCTCCGCCCACATCTACACCTGGCATCAGATCGCGTTTGACGACAAGTATCCCGAGTATTTCCCTGCTAAACCCGGCTTTAAGAAGGCCGTGCAAAAAGTCCAGCAAGCGGGCATCGCCGTGATGCCATACATCAACGGACGGCTCTGGGACTCCTCCACCGACAGTTGGAAAGAGAAGAATGCCGAAGAATACTGCTCCATAAACGAAGAAGGGAAACGCTACGAAGAGGTCTACGGTACGTCGGTGCCTCTCTCGCCGATGTGCCCCTCCACCCCGCTTTGGCAGAGCGTCGTCGAGAACTTGGTCGATCGCCTACTGAACGACGTCGGCGTGAGCGCGGTCTACATCGACCAAATATCCGCTGCGTCCGCCAAACGCTGTTTCGCCAAAGATCATGGTCATCCAGTGGGTGGCGGTACTCATTGGGTCCAGGGGTATCGGGAAATGCTGGAGCGTTGCCTAAAACTCGTCCCACCCGGAGCGGCCTTGACCACCGAGGAAAATGCCGATCCATGGAACGACCAGCTTCAAGCCTGGTTGCTCGTCAACACGCGCCGATACGGAGGAACCATTGTTCCACTCTACCCCGCCGTATACGGCGGGCGGGCGATCTCATTCGGATTTCAGTACCTCGCCGCCGATGACGCAAAGTACCGGTACCCATTTCGCCTCAAGATGGCGCAGGCGTTTGTGTTTGGCTCTCAACTCGGCTGGGTGGGGCACCAAATCCTGGGTGAGAAGTACACCACCGAGGCCGCTTTCCTGAAGAACTTATGCCTGGCCCGCCACGATTCGCGTGACGCATTACAGTACGGTGAGCTCTTGCCACCCGTCGTTCTTGACGGTGGCGGCTCTGTCTCTTGGACGAGCGAGAAAGACGATAAGGA
>CAYTDF010000552.1:0-4024 GCA_964436365.1 uncultured bacterium
CATTCTCCACAAAAAGAAAGTCATAAAACTGTAGGAATTGGCTTCCAGGTTCTCCCGAAAGTTGTATCCACTCGGAAAGCTCTGAACGCAGAGCCACGGGGGGGAACGTAACCGTACGCGGGTGTGCGGCTACGACACCTGAAGATCGTAGAGTTCCTTGTAGAGCGCACAGCTCTCGAGCAGCTCGTTATGGCGGCCCCGGCCGACGATCTTCCCTCTCTCCAAGACGACAATCTGGTCGGCGCGGATAACGGTCGAGAGCCGGTGAGCGATCACCAACACGGTCCGTTCTTCCATCAGCCGGTCCAACGCTGCACGCACCAAATCCTCCGAGGCCGAATCCAGAGACGATGTCGCTTCATCGAGAATCAGAATCGGCGGATTCCGGTAGAACGCGCGCGCGATAGCCAGCCGTTGCGCCTGGCCCCCGGAGAGAAGGGTCGCACGTTCTCCAACCAGCGTCTCCAGCCCGTCGGGCAGCTCTTGCACGAATTCCCACGCTTGCGCATCTTTCAGCGCGGCGACGATCCGCTCTTCCGAGGGCTCCGGTTGGCCGCAGGTGACATTGTTCTTGACCGTATCGTGGAAGAGACAGACTTCTTGAGGCACGAGCCCGATAAGCCCACGCAGATCTTCGAGCAGAAGGTCTCGAGTTTCGCGGCCGTCAAGATGGATCGTCCCTTCGGTCGGATCGAAAAGGCGAGGCACCAATCCGGCTAAAGTAGACTTGCCCGCACCGCTCGGTCCCACCAACGCCGTGACCTGCCCCTTCGGAATGATCAAAGAGAGATCTTCCAGGGCGGGTGGGCTTTTCGGCTCGTAGCGATGGGTAACGGCCTGGAACGCGAGTTCCTTAGCGAACGTATGCACACGCTCCGCTCCCGGGTTCTGCGGAGGCGGGATCGGCCGATCGAGGATGTCGAAGATCCGGTCCGCCCCAGCCATGCCCTGCTGGACCGATTCGTAAGCCTTGTTGAGCCGTTTCACCGGCTGGTAGAGGCTCCCCAGCCCGATCAGATAAACAATAAAACTGGACGGGGCCATGTCGTGGCGCTCCACCACGAAATAACCCCCGGTGAGCAACACGGCGGCTACACCGAGACTGGCGAGGACTTCCATCAGAGGCGAGGAGAGCGCCCGAGCCCGGATGACTTTCATGAACGACCGGAAAATCGCCAGATTTTCATGGCTGAACTTTTCGCGCTGGATCGCCTCCATCTGGAAAGCGCGGACAACGCGGATGCCGCTGAGGGTCTCCTGGGCAATCGCCGACATGGTGGAGATAGCGTCTTGGCTCTTGCGTCGAGCCCGGCGGATACGCTTGCCGAATGAGGTCATGATCCAGCCCAGGAAAGGGATGACCGCGCCGTACAAGAGCGTCAAGTACGGCTGGGCATAGAGCAAGAACGCAATCAGGCCGAGGATCAGAAGCGGCTCTTGGAGCATTCTCCCAAAGACCGCCATTGTGGAATTTCCAAAAAGTTCGACGTCGACGGTCAAATAACTCAACAAGCCGCCGACTCTCTTACGCTGGAAGAAGCCGAGCCGCATCCGGGTAATATGGTCGTATAGTTCTTGCCGCAAGTCCGCGACAACCCTGCGACCGATCCAGTTGGTGAGATACTCCTGGCTGTACGTAGCCATCCCCTTGGCCAGGGTGATCACCACAATCAATAGGGCGACCGCGGCCAACGCGTGGAGTTTGTGCTGACGGGCCCGGCGGGCCAAGAATAGGTAGAGCGGATCGAGTAACTCCCGGAGCCGGTCGCCGCCGATCGCTTCTTGGGAGCCGGTTCGTTGCACGCTGGCGCTCTCGCGCACCCAGACATCCCGCTCCCTCAGATAGACCGTATCAAGCCAGGTTTGTTCCGCCACCGGGTCACCGCCCAGATGCGGAGGGAGTTCGGCACGAAAACGAATCGTGTTCCCCTCTCGCTCGATCTGGATGGCTTCGGGAGGGAATCCCGGCAGGCCCATTGCACCCCGCAGGGCTCCGGGCTCGACCTGAGCCGCGACGGGTGGAACATAGTCCGTCGCGCCAAAGATCAGATCCAGAACGGGCTTAATACTGGCGACGGTTCCGACAGAGAGAACCGCCACTAGCAGGCTGCTCGCGAATGCCGCCGCCAATCGCCCCCGATAGCGCAACACGACCCGCGCGAGCACCAGAAGATGGCCGAAGTCTTCCCGGGACCAGGCCGCAGCGCTCGGCGTGGAGCTTTCTGGCTTCCGCTTGGCCTGGCCGTTATGGAGTCCTTCTGTCGTCAAGATATCCTATTCGCATCCGCCGGATTTTTTCCCCACCACCCGAACCTAGAGCGCCCAACCACGTGGGCAGCTCCTGCGCACTCAGAAGAGCACGCTTGTCATGTAGCGAAGACGGTGTCGTTTGAAGTGTCGGCTCATAGAGGGTAACTCAAAATCAGACCGTATACAGCCCGAGTGGTGTTCCCCTCGCCGGGTACTCATTCGGAGACGCGCCGCGCCTGTGCGAACGCTCGTACGGCAGCATCGCGTCCGGCCGGTTCGGTGGCTTCGACATAGGCTGTACGGAAGCTCTCCGAGGCCGGACCGTCAAGTTGAATGCCGTGGCGTCGCAACGAACGGAGTAACTGGACGAAATTGTGCCGCCGTTGCCGCTCGCTTACCCGCCGCCGCATCTTCGCGCCGTCCAAGTCAATCGCCAAGAGGCGCTCTTCGCCGGGCTGGGATGTTTCGCGTACCAGGAAGTTATAGGCACTGCAGTCGTTATGGGCCAACCCGCAAGCGTGCAGCCGTCCCAGCAGAGAACCGAGCCCACCGAAGACCTCGCAATCCGCGGCCCGCTCGGGAGACGCCCGCAACCACGCGCAAACATCCCGCGTGGACGGAATGTGAGACGTGACCAGGTAGGACGCGAAGAGCCGCCAGCCCGCCCAGAGCTCCACGCATGCCACGGGCTCCGGAGTGGGCATGCCCAGATCGTGCAGACGCTTGCTGATTTCCAGTTCGCGCTTTCCCTTCGAAGACCAGACACTCGCCACCCAACCGCGCAGAAGCCGGTCGACGAGATAACGTTTGATCACCAGATCCCGCTCCCTCACCGTGACCTGGAAGGTCCATCGCGAGCGTGACCGCTTCAGTTCACGGGGATTCAGCGGCTCCCACGCCTCCCGGTCGCAATCCCATGGGAGAGATTCGAGCGGCTCCTCCCCGGGGCGAAGCCAGACTGCCCGTTGTGTCACACGATTTGGGAATAAGACCGGGGGTTTGTAAACCATGTTCATAGCGTGCCGCGTTCGGGTGGCAAAGTCGAGCCGGTCCCGCTGAACGCGGTGAAGGATATCCGGTGAATAGCCCTCATGAAAAGGACGATCGCCCCAAAAACTCTATCTGGTTCGGGAGTCTCGAATTCAGTTTACGAGTTCCCGAACGAGAGCCATTGCGGTTTCAGTCATTTGTCGACCTGCGCCCGGCCCCAATCGGGTGACGGAGGCTTCGTATCCGCCGGTTTCCATCGCGCGGGGAGTCACCACATAGCCGATGTAGCCATTGGCAAAGCCAACGAAGCACATATCCATCCCGGCCAGCTGCCGCACACGTGAACGCATTTCCAGGGCATACTCCACGAAGACCTCGCCGGGGAGCGACACGACAATGAGACCTCCGATTCTCAACACTTGGACCTCCACCTCGTAGCTTTCGGGGCGGTCGAGTGTGCCGTCCTCGACACGCTTGGCCTGGCTAAGTGTCGCGGAAAGGAGTCTGATTCTCTGTTTGAGTTCCGAAAGAATCTGCGGACTCGCTTCCCTTTTTTCGGCTCGATCCAAAGTGGCTTGGGCTTCATCGAGTGAACGTTTCGCATCCTCGGAAGAAGGCAGCTCTTTTGGAGGCAGTTGCAAAGTCTTCGAAAGAGCGCCGAGCGGAACCTGATCGGATTTGTCTCGAACGAATTCGGCAGACTTGATCACTTCGCCCGCCAATAGACGCCCGACGCGTTTGATTTCGAGAAAGGGGTCACCACTACGATGTATCGTCACGTCAC
>CAYTDF010000553.1:0-4022 GCA_964436365.1 uncultured bacterium
TAATGAAGAATCGGTCGACAAGACTCTTCGGTGTGGCCGCATACGCCCGTCCGGAGCCCAAAGCCCCTCCCCCGAGAGTATAACCAAGTACGCCTGTTATCGTTATCACACCATTTTCCAAAAACGCGCGTCGGTTCATCTTCTTCTTACCTCATTTCTTCGATATACAGACTCTTCATTTCACGACATCGGGTAAAGCCGGCGGCAGTGCCAAGAGCTTCCAATCGGCCGTGAGCGCCTTCAGTTCCGCCGGAATCGCCCCAGTGTTTCCTTGCAGGACACCGTGCAGACTTCCATCCGCGCCGTGCCACAGCGCGACATCCACTGGGCGCTCCAGAGCGAAACAAACCTCCCCCGCGCTGAACGCCTTTAACCCTCCTGCGGCCATGGCCGCGAATGTGCCATCGAGATTCAGCCGCACTGCCGCCAGCCCTTCGGCATCGAACTCGACCGGAGTCCCTCGGACATCAAGTCTGAGCCGAAGAGGATCCCCAGCGACATTCCGCTCACCCGACACATGAATCAGCGTCCCATCAATCAGGCGGCAGAAACCTCGCGCCGGGGGCTCGTTCAAAACGTGGCTAAACCGTTCGGACGTTGCTAGCGCGGGCGTCTGCGGTTCGATCCCTCGCTCACGGAGTGTTTGGAGAACCGCAGAAACTGCGGAATCGGCATTGGGTAACGGACGCATCGCTTTGGGCAGAGCTGCATCGCCAGCGAAATCGTTAGCCTCAAAATCCGCATTCCAAGAGCCAACCCGGAAGAGCGCGGTTCGAGCAGTTCTTACACGTTGGAAGAAAGTCGCGGTTTCCGCGTTCTCAAACTTTGGGTGGTAGAGCACAACCGCCGCGTAGCGTTGCAAACCGTACTGTATCCATCCATCTTCATTGACCCGCAGACTCCCGTTCGCAATTTCGTGGCTGGGAATCAGATCGGCGGGAAAGCCTGCGCACCACAACCCGTCGACAAGTTCCATACCGACATCGTTATAGGCGGGTCCCGCCCAGTTCATGGCGCACGTCTGCCCAAAGACAACCGCGACCGGTGAATCCAAAGGCGTATCGCTGATGAAATTCAGTAGACGCACTCGGCAATCCGCACGCATCAGATCCCCTCGCAGAAGCGTGCGTTGCCTTTCTTCAACATTCTCGGTCGGATATAGAGGATGGTAGTTGATACGGCCTCCCGCCAAGGCTCCCGCCCAAACGCTCCGCTCGTAATCCGGCTTGGTCGAGGAGTAGAACATATTGTACCAGACAGGGCTTCCCCATTTCTTGGCCAGGGCCGTCCGAGTCCCGTACGGTGTCACTTCGTCGGTCTGCGCCCAATCCCTTGTCGCAATCCACCAGTGGAGGCCGTTCTTTTTGAATTCACGCAGATCCGGGTACGGCCACCATGTCGCGTGGGTCGCCGCAATCGCTTCAGGTCCGAAAACCGCCTTCACTGTCCGATAGAAATCGTCCTCCAACGCACCATTACGCTGGCGGGACATCTCCATGAAATGGTTGATCGCTCTCTGCCGTTCTCGCTCATGGCCTCGCATGCCGCGATACATGAGCAGGCAGTCGCGCAGGAGTTCGCGTCCTCCCGTGCGTTTGGCGTACGCTTCCGCACGATACCTGGAGTACCAATACTCATTTTTATCTGAACTGCCGGAGAAGTTCGGAGGAAACCCCCATTCATCTTTGCAGACACCGGCGAGCGGAGCGTCACCGTAACGCCGAATGACTTGCCGTTGAAAACCGACCAGATGCGGCGCGAATACATCGGGCGTCAGATGGGTAAACGAGACCATGGCGCAAACGAAGTCGGTGCTCGCCGCTTGAGGGGGAATCCGCACACGGACCGCTTTCGGCGACGCTTCCGTGACCACACACCGTTCCGTGATATCCTTGAGTGTCTCGGGCACGATCCCCGCCGGTCCGCAATCGTAGGCATACACGCGGACAAGCGCGCCCTTCATGGAGATGTAATGGGTCGTGCGGTGTGTGTAGTGATCGTTCAGATCGTGGCTCGTGACTTCGATCTCTGTTGGCTGGGAATTGGAAAGTTCGGTCTCCCGCAGGATGAGCATCTCCTGCAGTTCGTCGGGATACTGCTTGGCGAAGGCCTGGCGCGCCAAACGAACGTCCAGGTCCATCACCATGGGAACGCCTTTGTCCCGCGCGTAGACCGCGACCGCCTTTATCTGCGCATGGACATCGGTATCGGTCACCTCTTTCAGAGGAACACGCAGACTTGTCGTGAGGAGGTTGTAGGGCGCGTGCTCGGATATCAAGTCGATGAAGTGCCGGTAACCTTCCGGCTCGAATTCCCGCTCCTGCCAGAACCAACACCCCAAAACCGGCATAACATCCGATGGTAGACGATGCGATGCTTTTGCGCTTTCCTGCGCGAGAAGAGCACCCGGGACAACCAGAACGAAGGTCAAAGCCAACATGCGGTAACGAATCATCACGGCGTCTCTCACAATATCACTCCCTTTGTGCTCTATCGGTCACTGTAGATGAGTCGAATCGACTGGGCTTTTCCATGCTGAACGGCCCACAGTTTCATGAGCGCCATCATCAACGTGTCGCCACGGGTGATGGCCTCGTAATGATTGTGCTGGGTTGTCGCACGAGGCAGCGGAGAACCGTCGGTGAGGAAAAGATCGATCGCCGCACGCGCGAAATGATCCGCTCGCTTCAGATACTTCTCTTCGTTCGTTAGTTCGTAAGTGTCCGTCAAGAGGAAGATGACGTCGCCTAACGTTCCCGGATAGACAGGAAACTCGATGATGGGTTCGCTATCGAGATAGCGGTCGGCCGTCTCCACAACAAGCCGTTTGTAGCCTTCGAGCGGAACCTGCCGGTAACGTAGCAAGCACAAGTTGGCGATACCCGCGTCAGTCTGCTCACCATACCCGGTCGCCCATGTCCGCGAATACGACCGCCACTTCGAGATAACCGCGTCATCCATCGCCAGCGTGTCCGCGCGCGCGGCCCAAACAAAACCTTTGCCGTCCTTCCCAAGATCGTTCGGAAGCGACAGAAAGACACGGTCCGTCTTTGCGGCGCACCGGCGCATCTTTTCCGCCAGCGATTCCGGCACACACAACGCCCCGTCCTGAAGATCCACCGCAAGCGAGAGGTTGCTCGGCGGCCAAATCACCTTGCCCTTCGAACGCTCGGCGCTCTCCGACGGAATCGCGCCGGTCTCCGAGTTACGACGTCGCTCAAAGTAATCCACCAGCGTTTCGATGGCGTTGCGGTAGACGAGGTCCTGTGTCTGTTTGTACGCGTGCGCCCAGGTCGCGATGTAAAACCCACCATGGCGGGGATACTCGGAGTTCGTTCCCGGACCGTGCTTGTGCCACTGAGCGTGACGGGAGAAGTTCCCCGTCTCTCGATCGCCGATCTGATGCTCCCAAACACCTGTGGCGAATGCCGCACAAGCCTCCGGGGCTAAGCGGAACGAGCGCTCCCACAAAATCCAAGGACGGAAGTATTCGTGCGTCATTCCGCCTTTCTTATCGATTGCCTTCTCCGTATAAAAATCCCATCCAATGTGTTCGCCCCACGCCAGCAAACTCGTCTCTTCGCTTTGGCAGTGTTCAAAAAACCACTTCAGCGTTCCATCCGCCGCCTCAGCGTAACGCCCCTCGCCGGTAATCTTCGACAAGGCGTAAAGAACCTGGTAGAGATTTTGGTCGTGCATCGGATTGGAGCCACTCAGCATGCGGTCATGCGCGCGGATTCCCCAACTCTCTCGCGGAATCTCCGCAACTCGCTTGAGCTCTTCGCCCTCGAGGAGTCGTCCGGTTTTTCGGTCGAGGGTCGTGGCAAGAAGCGGCGTGTCAAGTTGCCCGTACGTGTCACGTCCATCTTTAAGCATGGCATCCGCGTACGATACGACAATTTGAAGGTACTCGTCCGGAGTGCGCTCCGCAGCCGTCGTCCCGATCCCCGTCATCAACACCAAACTAAGAACAGGTACCGCCAAGCAGAATCTCATAGAGTGCTTCTTCATTGCAAAACTCC
>CAYTDF010000554.1:0-3759 GCA_964436365.1 uncultured bacterium
TGAGGTCGATGCGGAGTTGGAGGGCTTTCTGACCCAGCGAGGTTGTCTGGAGGTCATCAATGTCGTGCCTCTGGAGCGGTATCTTCTCGGCGTCGTCACGGGAGAGATGGGGGTGGACTGTCCGCTTGAGCTGTTGAAGGCCCAGGCCATCGCGGCGCGGTCGTGGGCGCTGGCGACTCCCGGCAGTGCTCATGACGGGCGTTCGATGCTCCGCTGCAACGACGATCATTGTCAGCGGTATCAGGGAGCGGCAGTCCTCACGCCTGAAGCGCGCCACGCCGTCGAGCGGACGCGTGGGATGGTCTTGAAGAACGAGAGAGACGCTATCCTCGACGCCAACTACTCCAAGAGTTGTGGTGGAGTCATCGAAGATCCGGAACGGGTCTGGGTGACGCCCAAACTCGGCCAGGTTTCGCTTTTCGACGGGCCCCGCGATTCGCTCGCTCGGCGTTTCTTTCCAGTCACGCCCGAAAACCTGCGCGAGTATATCACAGGCGATTGGCTAGGGGATTGTGATTGTTACTGTTCGCCCAATGTTGTCCCTCAGCAGGATATGGCGCGCTATCTTGGCCGCGTGGATGTTTCGGTGAGTTATTTCCGCTGGACATTGGCGTACGAACAGCGAGAGTTAACCGGGCTTCTCCAAAAGAACGATCCTGAGAAATTCGCGGAGATTGAAGCCGTACTTGGGTTTCATGTTCGGGAGCGGGGCCGTTCCGGGCGTATTGTCGATTTGGAACTTGAGGTTCGGTCGGGGGCAGAGCGCGTTTGGCGCGAACGCATTCAGGACCAGTATGTGATTCGCGATCTTCTACACCCTTCTTTTCTGTACAGTAGCGCGTTTGTGGTCGATCCCCAACCGGCGGGTGCTGAGGTTCCCGAGCGTTTTGTTTTGCTGGGCGCGGGGTGGGGCCATGGGGCGGGGATGTGTCAGATCGGGGCGTTGGGCATGGCTCTCCAGGGGCACGGCCACGAGGCGATTCTGAAACACTATTTTCCACAGACACGTCTCGACAGGCTTTTTTAGGCGTACGCTTCAACGGACTCCAACCTCTGACGATAAACACCGGCTGTGTTATAATTCCGTTCAGTCGTTTCTTATGAGTTGTTCCGGCACCCGCTAGCCGGGCAGTGGGGCCCCAGTTGAGGGAGTTGCGGTTGAGGGAGTTACCGTGAAGGGAAATCCAGTGAAGCGGATTACACTGAGGGGGATACCAGCGGGGGCGTTTTGGCTCGCTCTTATCTTCGGACCGTTGCGGGCGTCCGCCGCGCCGGTTATGGGCGAACTCTTTGACCTTCGGCAACCGGACGGCTCTCTCGTACCTGTACGCATCTGGGGCGACGAGTTCTACCGGGTCGTCGAATCGCTCGACGGTTACACGCTCGTGCGTGATGCCGAAGACAGGCCTGATCTGCTACGCGGCGCTTTCTTCTGACGGAAATGAACTGGTTTCCACAGGCGTTCCTGTCGGTATGCGAGGTATAGGCAAGCGCGCCTGGGAGCGGCACATCCGAATCGAGCCCGAAGCCGCTTACGAGAAGAGCGCCGCCGCGCGTAAGTGTCAACCTCGTCTGTCTCACAAAACAGCCATCTCTCCCAGTCTCGAAGAGGCGCGGGGAATCTGTCTGCTGATCGATTTTCCAGACGAATCGGGAACGATCCCTCCGGCCGAAGTCGAGCGATTCTGCAACCAAATCGGCTATAGCAACTATGACAACAACGGTTCGGTGAGGGACTACTTCTTCGATGTCTCGGGCGGGCGCTTCACCTACACCAACACGGTAACCGAGTTTTATTACACGGCGCGCCACCCCAAGACCTACTATGACGATCCCGTCTTCTGCAACGGCGGCGTTCGCGCGACGACGCTTGTCTTCGAGGCACTCCAAAACCTGGAGAGCCATGGATTCGATTTCAGTGACTACGATGCTGACGGCGACGGTGTGATCGATGCGATCAACGCGTTCTACGCTGGGCAGACCGCCTCCGGTTGGCGGTGCGGGCTCTGGCCTCACGCCGCTCCGGTCCAGTTCGAAGCCGATGGTGTCCGCGCCGAGCGCTACCAGATATCTCCTATGGGAGACGAACTCTCTCTGGAGACGTTCTGTCATGAGAACGGCCACTTGTTGTTCTATTGGCCTGATCTCTACGACTACGATTTCGATTCCAACGGGGTGGGCGAGTTCTGTCTGATGGGAGGTGCGACATCCCACAAGAACCCGGCCGAACCCTGCGCGTATCTGAAAGAGATGATGGGTTGGGCCGAGACGGCGCAACTCACCACGGCCGGGACCTACACGCTGCGCGCGGGTTCAAACCGGCTCTTTCGGATCGACCACCCCTCCTATCGGGGTGAGTATTTTCTGATCGAGAATCGGCTGCAAGACGGCCGCGACCGTGGGCTGCCCGACTCCGGTCTGGCGATCTGGCATATCGATCGTTACGGCGGCGATCAACAGGCGCAGCAGCACACAGCCCAACGGCATTACCTGGTGAGTCTGGTGCAGGCCGACGGCCGCCGGGACCTTGAATCGAAGACGAATAGAGGCGACGCCGCCGATTTTTGGAGCGCTCCCGAATCCACGGAATGGGGACCGCTCACCACTCCGAGTTCGAACTGGTGGGACGATCGCAACTCGGGTATTCATCTCTATGGCATTGGCGTGCCCGGCGAGGTGATCGAGTTCTCCTTCCGGCTCGACGAGCAACCGGAGACGCGGAACATCAACAACCCCGAGAACTTCCCCGATCCGAAATTCCGCCGTGCGGTCGAGGCGTTTCTCGAAGTTGTGCCTGGGGGCTCGTTCACCGCCGACCGTGCCGTCGCGGTTTCGAATGCCAAGAAGACGCTGGACTGCTCGAACTTGGAGATTGCCGACTTGCGGGGCGTCGAGTCCCTCACCGGACTGAGAACCTTGAACTGCTCGGACAACGATTTGACCTTTCTCGATCTGTCGCGCAATACGGCTCTGGAGTGGCTCGAATGCTACAAGAACCGGATCGCCGATCTCGACCTCTCCAACAATCCAGAACTCTGGTTTCTCCAATGCAGTGATAACCGACTCACCAGCCTGGATCTGACCCACAATACAAAACTCAAGAGACTACTCTGTGAGCGTAATCTTCTCGTCAGTTTGACGGCTTCACCGTGTGAAGACCTGGAGTTGCTCGACTGCACATCCAACGTTCTCACAAATCTCGATACGACCGGTTGTGTGGCGCTACGGCAGCTTGCCGTTCAGAGCAACCGCTTGACGAGTTTGGACCTGGCCGGATGCGTGAGTCTGGCCAGCCTGACCTGTCAGAAGAACAACCTGGCGAATCTCAATGTCGAGGAATGCGCGGATCTGCAGGAACTCGTCTGCGAGACGAATGCGCTGACCGACCTGGACGTTTCCGGCCTCTCCCAACTGGTCACGCTGACCTGCTCCATGAACGACCTGACCAGCCTGAATCTCTCGGGCTGTTCCGCTCTCCGATCTCTCGACTGCTCTTACAATAATTTGGCGAGCCTCGACGCGGTGGATTGTATGAGATTGGAGGTACTCGAGTGCTCCAACAATGAGCTGGTAAATCTGGATGTTACCGGCTGCCCATCGCTTCGAATCCTTGTCTGCCCCAGCAACCGGCTCCCCGGCTTGGACCTTCGTGGTAATCCGCTGTTGGCGACTGTTAGTTGCTCCCAAAATGCGCTGGAAATTCTGGATGTCTCCGGTTTGGAGCGATTGGCGAAACTTCAGTGTGACGGCATGCAACTG
>CAYTDF010000554.1:3769-4017 GCA_964436365.1 uncultured bacterium
ACGTCTCAACTGTGTCAGTCAGAATCTGACGGAACTATTCGTGGCGGGCTGCACGGGGCTAAAGGAACTCAACTGTAACGGCAACGATCTGGAGAGCGTCGATCTATCCGGTTGCGCCGCACTGGAAACTTTCGATTGTTCCGCGAACGCTTTCGAAGTTCTTGATCTGTCGGACTGCGAGACTCTTCGTCAACT
This sequence comes from uncultured bacterium, assembly GCA_964436365.1. Lineage (GTDB taxonomy): Bacteria > Hinthialibacterota > Hinthialibacteria > Hinthialibacterales > CAYTDF01. The sequence goes on from CAYTDF010000554.1 coordinate 3,965, forward strand.
CTGGTGTGATCGAAATTCTTTGACGAATCTGGATGTATCCGCGTGCGCCGCGC
>CAYTDF010000555.1:0-357 GCA_964436365.1 uncultured bacterium
TCGTTCATTGGACCTGGAGAATCCCGATCGCTGCCCTGATCACTGTCGTCTCGGCCTTCGTGGGCTCGATGGGTGCGCCCGAACCGCCCAGGACGGCTCCATCGGCGTGAGTGCATGATCGGTGAAGGAGGAGGTCACGTATGGTACGCGGAACTTATTATTCATACATCCTCGTTGCAACCTTGTTGTGTGGCGCGATTGGCCGTGCCGAAGCCGAGACCGGCGCTCCTGCTCTCTCTCGCGGGAACCCATGGGATGTCGGGCTGGATTGGAAAACCGTCGAGCGTGGTTACGCGACGATTCGCACCGCGATCGCGGAGCGTGCTGGGCCGGGGGCCGTGGCCTTGGTGGCGAAAG
>CAYTDF010000555.1:367-4015 GCA_964436365.1 uncultured bacterium
TTCGCGCAACGGTACGGCGAGCGGGTCGAGGACGAGGCGGGCGAGGTCACGTATACGTCTGAAAAGAGGCGGATGAAAACCGACACTCTTTTCGATCTCGCCTCCTTGACCAAGATGGTGGCTACGACAACCGCGATTGAGATACTGATCGAGGAAGGCAAACTCGACCTCGACGTTCCCGTCGTTCGCTACATGCCGGAGTTTGGCGCGGAAGCCAAAGGCGAGGTGACTGCACGGCATCTTCTCACTCACACTTCGGGGCTTGCTGCCGGGAAGGACCTTTCTAAGGTGAAGAAGGGGATGAAGGATGTTTGGGCGGGTGTATGCGATACCGAACTGGACACTCCGCCGGGCTATCGGCGCGTGTACAGTGACCTCGGCTACGTCACTCTGGGGAAGCTGGTTGAAGCCGTTTCGGGGATGCGCCTGGATCGTTTTACGCAGAAGCGAATCTTCAAACCGCTGGGCATGAAGGATACGGGGTTCCGGCCTTCGCGGCGGAGCCGGAAACGTTGTGCCGCAACCGAATGGTCTCCGATTCACGAACGGATCATGTGTGGTGAAGTGCACGATGAGAACGCCTACGCCGCCGGTGGTGTCTCTGGGCACGCGGGGCTTTTTTCGACCGCTCCCGACCTTGCGATCTTCTGTCAGATGTTGCTAAATCGCGGAGCCTATGGCGGTCTCCGTATTATCTCGCCTGAATCGGTCGACCGCATGTTGACACCCCAGCTCAGCCAGGAAGTGTTGGCTCGCGGGTCGGGGTCTCTGAAGGGGCAGGAGCAGTTGCAGGGGTGGTACGCCATCGGCAACAAGATGGAATTAGGCGCCACGGGTGGGCTTCCTTCGCCGAGGGCGTTTGGCCACACCGGATTTACCGGAACGAGTATTTGGATCGATCCCGATCACGGGACGTTCGTGATTCTTCTGACCAACGCTGTCCATCCTTCTCGTGAGAAGGCTGAGCGCGCCAAGTTCCGGGTCGGCTTCCACCAAGCGATTTGGGATGCGTTACTCGAGGCCGAACGCGGCTGAACTGCGGGAGGATTCCCGAGACGAACCGACTTGGCTTGGGACGGTTGTGGGTGTTTCACATCTCGTGGCGCGCTGCCCCTACCGCGGACAGCGTCAAAGTTGATACTCTTCAGGCGTGAAAGGTGCCGACCGTTCAGCAAGAGGATATCGCTCTTGGGCGGCACGATAGGATTTTGGAGAGTGGCTCCAAGGAATTCAGCATGAGTCTACAGCAGATTGCCAGAGATTGTGGCGTGGTGGGTGCGGGAGGTGCGGGGTTTCCGACGTATGTGAAACTCGGCGGTCCGGCCGACACCGTCATTTTGAATGCGGCCGAGTGTGAGCCGCTGTTGCACAAAGATAAAGAACTTCTGAAAGCGTTCCCCCAGGATATTGTGCGCGGGCTCGATGAAATCCGCGAGCATGTCGGAGCCGACCGCGCCATCGTCGCGATCAAAGAGAAGTACCAGGATGTTATCGATACTCTGAAACATCTGTTACCGGCGAAGATGACGATTTTCCCGTTGGGCGATTTCTACCCTGCGGGTGACGAGTTTGTCCTGGTCTACGATGTCACCGGCCGCGTTATTCAGCCGCGAAAGCTACCCAAGGATGTCGGCGTCTTGTGCCAGAACGTTGAAACCGTTCTGAACCTCGTGCGGCGTCAACCGGTGACCCGCAAGTACCTGACCGTTGCGGGCGCGGTCAACGATCCCGTCACGATAAACGTCCCGATTGGATTGACGGTACGAGAGGCGCTCGACCTGGCCGGGGGTGTTAGCGCGGACGATCCCATCGTGATTTCCGGTGGCGTGATGATGGGCTGGCTGGTGAGTGACCTGGAGTCGCCCATCACCAAGACCACCGGCGGGCTGATCGTCGTCGACCGGACCCACAAGTTGGCGCGGCGGTACCTCAACGATATGCCTACGATCAACACCATCGGCCGTTCGGCGTGCGACCAGTGCTCGTTCTGTACCGAGATGTGTCCTCGCTATTTGCTCGGACATCCAATCGAACCGCACAAGGCCATGCGCACGCTGGGCTTTCTCCCGGAGCCGTTCCAGTATTTGGTTGGGACCGAGTTTTGCTGCGAATGCAACCTCTGCACGATGTATGCCTGCCCGGAGGAACTCGACCCGAAGAACGTCTGTGCGCAAGGGAAACGCGCCATTCGGGGGACCGACAAGAAGTGGGAGGGCACGGCCCGCGAACCGCATCCAGCCGGTAAGGGACGGCGCATTCCTGTTTCGTCTCTGATTCGAAAGTTGGGACTGCGTGGGTTCAAGAACACCGGGCCGTTGATCTCACCGGTGAGTGGCGCGGCGCGTGTGGTGATTCCGCTCCGGCAGCACATCGGCGAACCCGCCAAACCTGTGGTGAGGGTGGGCGACAGGGTGAGTGCTGGGCAGTTGATCGCCGATGTGGATGTCAAATCTCTGGGATGCCCCATCCACGCGAGTATCGATGGCGTGGTCGAACAATGTACCGACGCTGTCGTGATCCAGAATGGCGCACACAGTTGAACGCTGAAACAAGCGTCTTGATTTCGAGGATGTTGCTATGGTGATGAATGCCGTTGGAGTCGTCGAGTTATCCAGCATCGCGGAGGGCTATCGGGTCCAAGACACGATGCTGAAGACTGCGGATACGAAGCTGATCGTCGCGCGGACGATCTGTTCGGGAAAGTACATTGTGATTGTCGGGGGGGATGTCGCCGGTGTGACCTCCAGTGTCGAGGCCGGCGAAGAGGTTTGCCCCGATGGTATCATCGACACCCTGGTCATCCCGAACGTGCACGAGAGTGTGTTCCCCGCGATTTCGGGCGTCGTTCCAATACCCGATGAGGGGCAGACCGCTCTGGGGGTGATTGAAACATTCTCCGCCAGCTCTGCCATCGAAGCGGGGGACGCCGCTGTTAAGGCCGCGAACGTCATCCTTTTTCGAATCCATCTCGCCATGGCGGTGGGCGGCAAGGGGTTTGTCCAGGTCTCCGGCGATGTAGCTTCCGTGCACTCGGCCGTCGAGGCCGGAGCCGACGCCGCGGGGCGGAAGGGCCTTCTGGTCAGTCGGGTGACCATCGCGGCGCCTCGTAAAGAGCTTTTCGGAGAATTCATCTAGAGCGAAGCACAGTACCCTTTTATGGGCATTCTCTTCTTGACAGGTTTGTTTATATGTGTACAATATAGGTAGAATCAATATCCGATGGGAGTTTCTTGAAGATGAACCGGAACCTGGAGCGTGGCGACCTCGGTACAAATCAAGCGGAGACGGGCGCGCGCCCCCGAACCGGTTGGTTCCAGTGGAGTATATCCCAGTGAAGAAGACTGCGGCGGAAAACGCTCAAACGGGCTCTTTTGGCGAGCGTTACGGTTCTGTTGCTGTTTGGTGGCTGCTGCGTGGTGAGCGAGCGGCTGGTGACGGCGGCGGATCGCAGGGCTCCCCGCGATTCTGAGACCGGTCTTCTCTTGGGGGCCGAGGTTCGTGAGCTTGGACCGGAGGATGCGCCGGGAGCCGTCCTCCTCCACACTGCCGACCAGAGGACGCGGACGGAGAAGGCCTGGTTTCTCCAGCTCTGGTCGCAGACCAGCGGCATGTCACAGTCGGAAGGTGACGGTCCGCAACGCGTTGTGG
>CAYTDF010000556.1:0-4008 GCA_964436365.1 uncultured bacterium
CGCGGGGCCCCACTGCACACGCTCGCCGTTAGCGTGGAACCGGTAGCGGCTATCGCCTACGACCCATCCCGTAGCTCGTTTCGGCTTCGAGGAGAGCGTGAAGGTGCGACGGAAAAATACAAATGTATTCGGAAGGCAACGCTCCGACGGATACCAAATCCAGCGGGCGGGATGTAAATCAGGCAAAACGTGTGACATGCTCGGCTTCTCCAAGATATTCGTGTCGACTCAATGAGAATTTCGTATTCAGAAAAGGTTGTATACCCGACTCGAGAGAGTATTCAACCTGCGTCTAGTCGCCCAAGATTATCGGCAACGCATCGGCGAGACAATCGCATTCCGATTTGAGAAATGGCCGCACACCGCTCTGGCGGATGTTGCCCCCGCCTACGCCGATAGCCGCGAAGCCCGCGAGACGTATCGCCACGACCCCCGCCGATGAGTCTTCCATACCGATCACCTTGTGGCGGCGAGAAGGCTCCACACCCAACCCGACGCGGGCGACTTCGGCATAGAGCCAGGGATGGGGCTTGGCTTCCAGCTCTCCCAGCGTGCCCACTTGCCCTGGCCGTATCGTGAAACCGGCGCTGACAATAGCGTCGTAGAACTCCAGAGGATCGCCCAGATCCAGCGTTCGAAATGCGGAGACGATCTCCGGCCATGCCTTCTCGTAGAGGCCGGAAGTCACGAGGCCAATCTTGATCCCCCGCCCCTTGAGTTCGAGAAGGAAATCCTTCAAACCGGGTGCGGGCGTGAAAGCGTCCTGTCTTCCCTGCCCCGCAACGATCGCTTCGAGTTCACGCCGGGTGATGTCGAAATAATGCGTACGCGCCGCTTCGACCGTTCGATCCGGACAGTATTTTTCGATGCAATATCGCAGATGTTCGGAGACCGAGTGACCGGAGACGTGAGGCTGGTCTTCGGCTTCGAGCGTAAAGTTGGGATCGCCGAGAACGCACGCGGTAGTTTGCTCGATGATCCATACCCAGAACTCCTCACTGAGAACACTTGTGCCATCCAAATCCATCAACACCGCCTCGGCGGGCGGCTCGAACGGCGCCTCCGGCAACGGGTACATGGCCGGGTAACCCATAGCCGATTTGACATTGACCAGGGTCTTCTTCTCGAAACAGACCAGTTCGATTTTCCGATCCCGTGGCGTCAGGATGCGTTGAACACCGTCCCGGCCCACCCGCCATTCTCCGTCATCCGTACAATCGATATTCGTAAAATCTTCACGGAACCGCTCGTCAATCGGACCGACCCCAACAACGTATTCCATAGTTATTTTCGCCTCTCAGCTCGCATCGATCCAATCGCCGGGTTCGTCCTATTCAACCGCCACGCGATAGCGATAGTGGTTGGCCCAGCGCCACTTCTTGGCGTCGTTCTCCCCGAAGCGTGTCGCGGAGACCACGACCTCTCCCGAGACACGGTCTTGATAGTAGCGGAAATTCGATATCTGGGTTCGGTCGGAATCGGCGGCGTCGCGTGTGTCGATCACCGTGATCGTCTCTCGTTTGACCGCCAGGGGCTCCTCTTGCAGTTCCGCAATCACCAGTGGGCTGCGCGGCCAGTTTCCGTCGGCGCGCTCCCCTTCGGCACAAAGGTTTGCGATCAGATACAGCTTGCCGTTCACGATCGAACGAAAACAAGCCGAGCCCGTCGCGGACGATTCAATCGCCGTCCCATCGTGACAACCGAGCGGCTCGGCCTCGCTCCACGTGTCGCCTTCATCAGCGGAAAAACTCAGCCATTTATGTCCTGGCATTTCTTCGTTCTTGTAATTGCTTCCCCGGCAGAAGGCGGCGAGACGCCCGTCATGGAGTTGGACGATCGTCGATTCGCTGAAGCCACGTGTGCTACGTTCGGGGTCGGCGCACAACGCGTCGCCCACGCGCCACTGGATCGTACGGTCTTTTCGGTATTCGCCGATCAGCATCCGGGCTTCGTGGATCACCAGACCGGATTTCGGGTGATGGACGAACTCGCCGTCCGGTTTGACTTGAGCCTTCATCGCGGGAATGACGATACGCCCCGAAGCGGTCTTGATCGGAAAACAAAAACTGGTACCTAGACCGCCGGGAAGTCCAAAACCGCTGCTAAAGCGACTTGGCGGGGACGCTCCACGGGATTTCGGAGGACGGTCGGTGAATGGATCGTAGACATCGATCTCCAGCTGCCGGGGGACGTCTTGGTTGAAACGGTCGTTGGGATAGAAGAACTTACTCACCGCCGTGATCAATTGGCCCGTATCGTCGTCGAAAAACGCCGTATTCTCACAATAACGGAGGCGGCCGCCATCCGTATCGTGGCTCTTCAGCTTCAAAACCGGCGGACTCCAGGTTTTCCCATTGTCGTGGCTCCAGCTGTCATGGAAGTTGTCGTACGTGTCGGAGGCATCCACCCAACCGAACCGATGCAGCAGAATCGGCTTGCGCCGATGAACGTAGGTTATGAATCCGGGAAAAACGCCCGTCTCGTTCTGACTCGGAATAAAGACTTCTTTGCTTACCCGCACGGGTTTCGGCTGTCCGGTACGCCGAAACTTTTGGGTCCGCACGCACCCACCGCCACCGAAAAGCAGCGCGGCCGCGCACCCTGCCTGGTGAATAAACTCCCGTCGTGTCGAGTGACTCTCGCTCATGGCAGAGACTCCTATCCTTGGCATTGTCCGAGAGATTTATAGTATCTCCCAAACAGCGTGTCCAGTTGAAAAACGCTGAGCACCCGGCCACTGGGGGCACTTTGTCGCAAGCGACACTTCGTTGAGACGCTCTGGGACTCCCCCCACCGGCGTCAAGGGCATTGGCGCAAAGGGGCGGACTCGAGTCTCCGCTACAAATTCGCCCGGCGATAGAAGATGAACCGTCCGGACTCCTCACCCACGATAAGATCCGGACCGTCTGGACTACCGAAATCCGCAACCGTCGGACCGCAGGCATGTTGCCCCAGACAGATCGGCTGCCCCTTATGTTCGAGCATTTCGGGAAGCTTGAAACGCGGTGCCCGATTCGTGCCCACGTTACGCAGGAATAGGACGGCGGAACCCGGCAACCCCAGTGACTGCGGCAGACCCGTCTTGGGATTCGGGACCGAACCGTGCCGGGGCGTTCCCACAATCAGATCGTGAAGTCCGTCCCCATCCCAGTCCACGAGGTTGATCTTCAGCCGACCCGTGCCACCGAATCGTCGTCAAGCCGCAGTTTGCCACCGTCGGCGAGGTTGTAATCGTCGACCTGCCAATAGAGATGGAATGCGTCGTCGCCGTCGAGAGTCACGTATGCGTTCCGGTCATCGAGTTTGGCTACACCGGGTTTCACGCGCCACGTTCCCTGTAGTTCCAGTCCATCGAAATAAAGAGGATGACCGAAATCCAAAACCGGCTGCGTCGGCGTCCCTCGATTCAGGTAGACCGTGTGCTGCGACGTGCTGTCGCTCATGAGAATATCGAGAAGACCGTCATCGTTCCAATCCGCGACCGTGGGGCAGGTGTAGCCCCAACGCGCCTCGCCCGGGCCTTAAATATCCATCCGGTAACCGGGCTGAATGTGAATCACCCGCCCACCCGCCAGCAGGGGGACTCCCATTTCGAAGGCCGGTCTCTTGTTGTTTCCCTTGTTTTCTAGAAACAGCACCAACCCATCGGAGTTCCCCGAAACGATATCCATATCGCCGTCCCCATCCCAATCGGCGACCGTCGGCACGGGAAGCGAACCGCCATAGAGATCCGCATTCTGCGTGAGAACGGGTACCGGATCCGCGTAGATGGGGTTGCCGCGCTTCGTGAACGTATTCATGAATCGATAGATGAAGAGTGCACCTTCTCCCCCGGCGATCAGATCGGAGCGGCCCGTCTTGGAGTTCCGGTAGGCAACCGGACCGGGGTCGATAATCGGATGCCGGTGAGCGTTTCCATCCGCACGGGCGATCAGCCGACGCGGCTCAAACTGCGCTCCCGTCGAAATATTGTTGTGGTAGTAATGCAGCCCGCCATAGCGTGAGCCC
>CAYTDF010000557.1:0-4003 GCA_964436365.1 uncultured bacterium
GGCGAAATCGAAACTGACCACCGAATGCACCGAAAAAACGAGAGGTGTCGCCAGCGCAGCCAGAATCAAATACGCCTTTTCGTAGCGGTGCCACTGCCGGTTCGAACCGCGCCACCCCAGGGAGAGGACTCCGAAGATGAACTGACGTATCTTGGAGGTCGCCCGGTCGCGGAAGGTCGCCAAATCGGGGATCATGCCCATGAACCAGAACATCGACGAGACGATAAAATACGTGCTGACCGCAAAGACGTCCCAGAGCAACGGACTCCGGAAGTTGGGCCACATCTCCATCTGGTTGGGATAGGGGAAGAGCCAGTAGGTCACCCAGATCCGCCCGACGTGAATGCCAGGGAAGATCCCGGCGCACATCACCGCGAAGATCGTCATGGCTTCCGCGAAACGGTTAATGCTTGTCCGCCACTTCTGCCGGAACAGAAACAGAATCGCGGAGATCAACGTCCCGGCGTGGCCGATACCCATCCAGAAGACGAAGTTGACGATCGCGTACCCCCAACCGACGGGGTTGTTCACGCCCCAGACACCGACACCGGTGACCAGCAAATAGAGGATCATCAGTCCCAGCATACTGGTAACCCCCAACGAACAAGCGAAGGCGATGTACCAGGCGCGGGGCGGTCTGGGCTTCTCGGCGATTCCAGCGACCTTGTCGGTCACCGAGGTAAACGTATGATCCCCGAGAACCAGCGGTGCTCGCTGTCCGGGAATCTCGTTCGAATTATCGATGGTCTCAGTGCTCGGTCTGCTCATCGGTTCGATTCTCAACCAACGCGGGGTTGGGATTACGGACTTGGGCTAGATACTCGGTGCGAGGTCGAATATTGGTCTCTTCAAGCATTGCGTAGCTTCGGTTGTTGTCGTGGAGTTGACGAACGGCGCTGGCCGGATCGTTCAGATCGCCCCAGATCGTCTCCAGATCGTCCCAGATCGCCGAAAACAATGGCCCGCGTGGGACAGGTCTGCTGACAAGCGGGAACGATCTCGCCATCGCGAAGGGGGCGGTTTTCGTTCTTGGCCTCGATCTTCGCGGCTTCGATACGCTGCACACAGTACGTGCATTTCTCCATCACGCCCCGGCTGCGCACCGTCACCTCCGGGTTGAATCCCATCTTCTCGGTCTCTTGCAAGTCCTTGTGGTAATTGAAGAAGTTGAATCGCCTGACCTTGTAGGGGCAGTTGTTCGAGCAGTAGCGGGTGCCGACGCAGCGATTGTAGACCATCACATTCAGGCCCTCTTCGCTATGCACCGTGGCCGCCACCGGACAAACCTGCTCGCAGGGCGCATTCTCACAATGCATACAGGCCACAGGCTGATGCGCGATTTCGGGATTCTCCGGCTCGCCCGTGAAATAGCGGTCGAGCCGTATCCAGTGCATTTCACGACCGTGACCGACCTGCTTCTTGCCCACGATGGGGATGTTGTTCTCCGACTGGCAAGCAAGTACACACGCGTTGCATCCGGTGCACGCGTTCAGATCGATCGCCATTCCCCATTTGGAGCCCTCGCTCTCGTGCGGCTCCCACATCTGTGTGTCGGGGAACTTGTGGCCGATGTGGTCGACGAAATGGGGGTCTTTTCGGTACGTCTCCATATCCGTCTCACGAATCAGCGTAGGCAGGCGCTTAGCGCGGCCCGCCATACCGATCGCGTCGATAGCATGGTGGTCTTGCGTACAAGAAAGCGCGTATGTCCGGCCGGTGGTGTCGATTTTCAGCCCGGAATCGAAATCCATGGCCTCGCTCGTACGCAGCGGATAGAGATCGAACCCGACACCGTCGCCGACATTCCCCGCAGCCATACGGCCATAGCCCAGAGAAACCGCGACGGAGTTTTCCGCCTGGCCGGGCAGCAGGTAGGCAACCGTCTCCAGTTTCCGGCCACCGCAGTTCAGAACAACAACCTCTTCGTTCTCGATACCAAGAGCTTCGGCTGTCGCCGGGGCGATGAGCGCCGCGTTATCCCAAGTGATCTTGGTGATGAAATCGGGGAGTTCCTGAAGCCATCCGTTATTCGCGAAACGTCCGTCATGCACACTCGCGTCCCGGCAAAAAACGATTTCCAACCGCTCCGGGCTCAGTTGTGGCACGGAGCGCGCGTCTTGCAACGCTTGAAGCAACGCGCGGCTCCGTAGCGACGGGGAGAGGCGATCTCGCGCGGGCCGGTCGACACCGTCATGGATAAGCCGTTCCCAAAGCGAATCGAACTCTACCGGCGCAAAGAGAGACCGCACCGTCTCTTGAAGAAGCGGATATCCACCCAGCGGTTTTTCGTCAAGCAATATCGAAAGCAGTTCGATCGTACTCTTGCCGCCGTGGAGCGGTTCGATGAGCGGTTGCGCGGTGCAGTACGTTCCGTCGTGCGCCCGCGCATCTCCCCACGACTCGAGAAAATGGGCGCGCGGCAAATGCCAGTGGCACGCCCGTGAGGTTTCGTTCTCATACAAACTGAGATGAATCGCGGTCGCGGCCTTCGCGAGCGCCTCGCCAAAAGCCAGGTCGGCGGGTGCGTCGTAAACCGGATTGCCCCCGAGAATCACCAGGGTCTTCACCCGGCCCGCGTTCAAATCAGCGGTCAGGTCGCGGATCGCTTGCGGAGAGGTCTGTTGGGGAGCCTGGAGATCGTCCACGTACGCGACCGCCCGCCCGACATTACCCAGTGCCGCGTTCAGCACATGGGCGAGACCGTGCACCCATGCAGGTTGGCGAGCTCCCACGAGGATCGCCGAGCGGCCGTGCGCCGCGACCAGATCCCCGGCCAGCACCTGCATGAACTCCGTCGAAAAGTGCGATGAGCCAGCGTCTTCGCTCTCAAGGAAAGTTCGCAGCCCGTCGCAACCTTGCGGCAGCGCAACGCCATGGGCAAGAAAGACGCTCTTGGCGAGTGCCCGCACGAACGCTCCGATATGGCTGGAGGGGATCGGCAGACGGTGGTCGGCCATCGATCCGGTGGTGGTGTAGGTCGATTCCACCACGTACAGCCGGTTCATTGTCCCTTGAGCGGGATTACGCCCCTGGGCGAAATCACGGCTCAGGCTCAGCGCCTCCGGGTTATCGAGAAGGAAATCCGCGTCCAGCGAGAGGAGAACGTCCGCCCGGCCGAGCGCGAACTGCGTGCGCACCGGCTCGCCGAAAACCAGCGAGGCTCCGGCACGTACGTTATCGTCGGAAATCGGTTCGTAGGTGCGCCAGGTCGCCCGGGGAAACGCTTCGTGCAGTTTGCCGCGCAATCGGTGGACACTTGGCGAACTCGTCGCTTCGCTTAGGAAACAGAGTCCTTCGCCACCGTCGAGTTCGGCGAGATTCGTCTTCGCAAACGACGCGAACGCATTCCAGGAAGGATGCTTGACCGTCTCCTCCTCACGATGGGTGAGCGCCCGGCTCCGGTCGGGATCGTAAAGTTCCAATAATGCGGCCTGGGCGAGCGCCGTCGCCGCGCCACCGCTATCGGGATGGGAGGGATTCCCCTCGATCTTCACCGGACGGCGGTCGTAACTGGTCGCAAGAAGCCCCATGCCGACGCCACCAAGTTCCATACACGTGGCAAACTGTTGTGGCGTCCCCGGAACCAGTCCGTCCGGACGCGCCGCATAGGGAACGATCTTTTCCTTTGGCCACCGGCACCCCGTCAACCCGGCCAGCGCCATCGAAGCGCCCATGATCTTCAAGAACGAACGGCGGCTCTTCGCGTCGAGCATCTCCTCCGCGTGGGCCGGGAATTCGGCTTCGACAAACCGTCTGAATTCGGCGGTGTCCGCGAGGTCGTTTAGACTTCGCCAGTAGGTTCGTCCCGTCTGTTTCGGCTCTAGCGATGGCATGTGGAACAATCCGTCGATGGGTTGATCTGGTTCTCATCCCGCAACCGCTCTCCAAGAACGGCGGGATCCTCGTCCGGCTTCCAGTCCAGTTTTGTCACCTGGTCGACCGGCCGCAAATGGGCATCCGGGGCGCGGTGACAATCCAGGCACCAGCCCATGCTGAGAGTCTC
>CAYTDF010000558.1:0-1731 GCA_964436365.1 uncultured bacterium
GTCTTGATATTTCTCCCGAACGTTTCAACGAATCAGTGTTTCCGGCCTTGTCGAACCTTGGATTCTTATGCGGCTACCTCCGATCTTTCGACGTCTCCTCTCCACGCCCCAGGGTGCGATCGGTTGTATGATCGTGGCCATGATTCTGCTGGTGGCGGCTTTGGCGGACGGAATCGCTCCGCAGGATCCGGCGCATCAGGACCGTCCCGCGCGTCTCCAGGAACTGAGTGGAGCGCATCTCTTGGGGACGGACGATCTCGGGCGGGATATCTGGAGCCGGATCGCTCACGGTTCGCGATTGACGCTCGGTTGCGCGTGTTGTTCGCTGCTGATCGGCTTGTTTGCCGGGGTGCCATTAGGATTGGCCGCCGGTGGAGGCGGGCGCAAGACCGATCTGGCCATTTCCGGGCTGTTCGATACGCTTCTGGCCTTTCCCGGGCTCTTATTGGCGATGGCGGTTGTCGCGGTCCTCGGGCCGAGTCTAGTCAACGCCATGGTGGCGGTCGGGATTGTGTACATCCCGAGATTCGGCCGTCTGGTACGCGCTCAGGTTCTCGCCGAGCGGCAGAAGGACTATGTGGTGGCGGCCCGGGCGTTGTGTACGCCTTCGTATTCGCTCTGGTTCCGGCATGTCCTGCTCAACTGTTCGACCCCGCTGATCGTGGCCTCGACGCTTTCTTTGGCCACGGCGATCCTCTGGGCGGCTTCGCTCTCGTTCTTGGGGTTGGGTGCCCAGCCGCCATCTCCAGAATGGGGGGCGATGCTGAACGACGGCCGCCGGTTCATCTTCGAGAAGCCTTCGCTTACCTATATTCCGGGACTCGCCATTATGATCGCGGTCTTGGGGATTAACCTTGTCGGTGACGCCATGCGGGATGTTATCGGGCGTTCCTCGCGCTGAGTGCCCTTCGGTTTGGGGCGAGGAAGGCTTCCCACGACTCGCAAGACCCCGCAGAACTTGACCGGACGCGGTTTCCGCCCTATCTTCCGTATCTATAGAATCGCTTTTGAACAGGATGTCCGGTTGCCGTGGTGCAATGCGGCTTTTTTGGCGTGTTTGTTGGCCATGTTTTCGGACCGATCCCGATCAAAGCACTCTAACGCAGAAAAGGTGGTTGTTTGAATGCCCTCTGGTAAGAAACGTAAACGCATGAAGATCGCGACGCACAAGCGGAAGAAGAAGCGGCGCGCAAATCGTCACAAGAACAAGTAACAGTTTCGACTCTACTTCTTGAACGGGCATGTGTTGCTTGTTGTTTACAGATGTCCTGTGAGATTTCTGTTCGTTGGAGTTGAGATTTGAAGAGTGCAGAGCCGCCAGAGGCTGACGTTCGACGTTGGCCTCTGGCGTTCGATCCCCACTACGTAGTTTGACTGCGGTGCAGTTCGGTTACGGCTGAAGACCCGGAACAACCCGGAGCAACATCATGGAGATCACCGAGGTCAAAGTCTTTCCTGTCCGCAAGGGTGACGACAAGCTCAAGGCATTCGTGACGATTACCTTAGACGGATGTTTTGTCGTTCGGGACTTGAAGGTTATTCAAGGGCACACTGGGCTGTTTGTCGCGATGCCCAGCCGTCGTAAGCAGGACGGCACCTACGTCGATATCGCTCACCCGCTGAACCAAGAAACGCGCGAACAGATGGAAGCCATGATCCTCGACGCCTATGAGGATTCGTTCCGCGCCGAGGCTGGCACGTAGACCGCTCGCCACGTTTTTTTCCCAAGCC
>CAYTDF010000558.1:1741-3999 GCA_964436365.1 uncultured bacterium
GGGCTTGCCCTTTGAGGAGACCCACCTCTCAAAGCCGAGTCTGTTTTCCTACCGTCCCAGAAATCCTATAGGGGTTTTCAGATGCGGACAGTTTCCTTGCCGATCGCTATCGATGAAGTTCTCTCCGGTTCAAAGTCCGATGGGGACGAATGAGAGGTTGAGTTCGTAGGGAAGCGACCAATCCCAAACCGTATCTTCGCTCTCCAGTACCCGGCCTTCGACCAGAATCTGCACGGCCTTAATCCGTTTGTCGGTCGAAATCACGGTGTTGGTGACCCCGAACAGCGTTGCCCACTCCGCGTTCAGCTGGCCCGGATGTTCGCTCAGGATCTCTTCGGAAAAGTCTACGATCACCAGCCCGGTGGCGTTATCCCAGAACACACCGCGCACAGTCACGTTCTTGGGTATGACCGGGAGGAGTTCGGTGTGAGGCCCGGAGATGAGCGCGTCCAGAACTTGACGTACAGACTCTTGCACGAGCTCCGTGCGGGGCAGGGATCGGTGTTCCGGGATGAGCGTGCTCTGATCCATGCCTTGGAAATAGAGAACTCGCCGCACCCCTGTCTCATCCCCGTTCGCGCCGAGGGCGGCGCGCCGCTCCATGGGACTGGGTGTTCGTTGCGGTAAAACCGTCGGTCTGAGGCCCTGGTTCTGTCTCCAGACCGTCCACCCAAACCACGCCGTCGTTCCCGCAAGAATCAGCGTGCTGACGACGAGCGTGCCGACCAGGATTCTCTGCGTTGTTTTCCGTTCAGCCATATTCTCACTACTCAGTCAGCGGCACTTCGCCCAGTCCACGCCGTACTCTCACCCAATTCTCCAGAGAGGCTCCGATTACATAGGCCACTTTCCGTCTCCATTCCGCACGGGAGAACTGCAAGAGAGTGGTCTCGTTGTTGGCATTCCCCAGCGCGACGGCGATCACAGGGGCGAGTGACCCCTGGGCTAGCGCCAGGCGAGCGGGAAACGGCTCCTTGGTTCCGCCGGGCAACGGGCCCTCTCCGGCGAACGCTCGAAGGAGATCGTGATGGAGCCGTTTGGCGATCTCGACCGACGCTTTGACGCTTTCCGGCCGAGTGTTGACCCAGGGTTCCTTGGGAATCTCTCCACGGCTCCACCAGGTCGGGGCTTGAGGCGCCGCTTGGGGCGAACCGCCCATCCACGGGGAGTGATAGGCGACTGTCCACCAATTACCCTTGGATCGAAACGACCGGCCCCCCCGTATGCAGACAACCATATCCGCCTTCAAACGGTTGCCCAAAGCCACGCGGTCCCTCAGAGGAGGACGTCCTTCTCCCTCCCCCAGACTGTTGGCGTCGTAGGTGAGCCAAGCCTGGCCGCCACGTCGCTCGATTTCGGCGCGTAGGGTCTCACAGAGATCGAGGACGGTCTCGACGAGGAGAGCGTCGTACCCGGTCGCGGTCTCCATATCGATGCCGGGGGGCAGGCTGGGATCGATCAGAATCGAGAGGAGCGGTCCTTCTCCGGGAGATGGTAGGGGCCTTGTCCCGGCTTGATACGCCGGTGTCGGTGTGGCGGCGGGCGACAGGATTTCAACCGGAGTTTGGCTCGGCGAGATGCGCGGCGGTAACTGAAGCTCTTCCGGAGTCGCGGTGGGCGACTCGGTCACCACCGCTTGGACGCGGACACCCACCTCCTGCAAGACGGTGAGGGGTATCCAGAGCGTTCCCTCTTCGTAGACGATTGGCGGCAAGGTCTCGATCAGCCGGTCGTTGACGCGGATTGTCCGATGATCCACCATGGCGTGGATGTTGGCGTTCTCGGGGAACCGCAGACGCAGGACCCCGGTTACGGTATCCCACGCCCAAGACTCCGTGAGAGGGATCACGCTGGAGAGCCTCACGTTGAGTCTGTCGTTCCGGAGAACAATCTCGGCCTCTTCGCCTCGTTCGCCGACGGTCAGGAGCCGACGGTCTTGCGCTCCCGCATCCCCGGAGACGGCGCACAGCGCCACGACCGCGGCGAGCGTCACGGCGACTCTTTGTATACGCCCGTACACGGGACGGTGAGGCCCGAGACTGCGAGGCAGGAGAGTGCGGGGTGGTATTTCGTTCGTCACGATCCGGTTCAGACCCCCTTTTCCGCGTGTCTCGCACGGCCGGTTCTCCATTGCCGTGCACCCCTATATTGACCGAAACTGGACGCGAGGCCTAATCCAACGGCGCTCCACATCCTGCGAAAGCGTTCTCCTGTTGCCTTCGAACGCCACGCCAGGCGTAGTTCATGGAGGACGGCGC